>CAUPCW010000078.1:0-15707 GCA_963509895.1 uncultured Flavobacterium sp. | reverse complement strand
ATACATCAACAACGGGATTATCAGCTTTTTCTATTTTAAGAAGTCCCGTATCGTTTACATAATTACTGGCACTTGAATAAACATAATGTGATGCCTTTTCAACAATTCCTGCCCGAACAGGATTCAGATGAATATAATCCAGCTTCGACCACATAAACTTGTTGGTATAGATTTCTTCAGGATGATTGCCATATTGCCAGAACTGGTAGTTTTTGTTTCTAGAATGACTTTCGGTTGCCAATTTAAAACGTCCTAACATCCAGTCTCTTCTACTCTCAGGCTCGATTTGTATTTTTTCTAAGACTTTGGCAGCTATGAATTTTTTGAAATCACGTATTAAATCCGAAAGAGTACCTTCACTCGATTGAAGAACTAAATGGATATGGTTGCTCATAATTACATAGCCATAAAGAACCATTCCTTTGTTTGCGATACAATAATCGAAACACTCGACAACTGTATCTCTATATGTTTTTCTTGTAAAAATATCAATCCAATCCACAACAGTTGCCGTAATAAAATGCGGCAAAGTTTGATCTCTTATTGTATAGCTTTCTTTTGTCATTGTATTCTTTTGAATCATCTTGCAAGTTTATTTGCCTCCAATTCAAATATATAAAAACTGCTATATTATAATATTGCTATTTTGAAGTTTTATAAAATGATTTGAAACGTGTATCATTCTAAAGATATTTACGTAAAAAGTCAGGAGACTTTTAACACTTTTAAGGTTTACAAAACGATTTAAAATAGCGCGAAGTCAGAGACATTCGCGCAGCCTTAACGACAAATTTATCTTTTACTAGGAACACTTTGTAGAGCGGGGCAGCCTTAACGACAAATTTATCTTTTACTAAGAACACTTTGTAGAGCGGGAGTTTATTTGTTTAATAGTAAACCTAATACTAAACCAATTGCTCCTTTTTTATCGATACTATCTAATAATTTTTGTAAGTCGCTAGTCATCAAACCTAATTTTGATGCCATAGAAATATTAGCTTTACCGTCTAAAACTTGCTGTAATGAATGTGTCATTACACCTAACTTCATTGCCGTCCCCATATCTGCTTTACCGTTAAGTAAGTTTCTTAAATTAGTTGTTAACAAACCGGTCTTCATAGCAATTGATAAATCTCCCATTTTTTTAAATTAAGTTTTTTATTTTTTCAACAATAATTTCTTCGTCTGGAGTTAAGTCAATATAATCATAATCTAAGATTAATTGACCAAATTTTTTTCTGAAGATTAGTGTTTCAGGTTTTACATCTATATTTTTATAAATATTAAATTTTAATTCTCGTGAATTTACGGAATTATTTATTTGGAAGTAAATTTCTTCTCTGTCAGAAAATGTGGACTCGCAAATTCCTTCTACGAATTTATTTATTTCTGATTTATAATTGTCAATTTCTTGCTCTACAATTGTATCAAAGAAATCTTTAGATGATTTTACAATATCACTTTTGAAAGAATTTTTAAGTGAAACTTTAATGTTATTTAAAAATTCTAATCTGATATCTTCATCTAAAAGTGATAATCCAGTAAAATGTTGAAATAATAAAGTTAAATAATCTTCACTATAAGCATCATCATCTTTTATTTGTAAGTATGCTTCTTTAAGTTTAAAAAAGTGTTGTTCTTCTAAATCTCTAGACGCAATACTATAAAATAAATTTAAAATATCTTCAGGAACAGAAATCAATCTATCTAATAAGTGATTAGATTCTTCATTTCTAATTATTTTATATAAACCTCCACTATCTTTTGTTATTTTATCACTAAGAGCTTCTACATTCTTCTTGATTTCAATATTTTTTTGCATTAATGTTTCACTATCCTCAACCATAGTTTTAATGCTTTTCTCAATCTTTGTAATATACAAACCCAAACCAATACTTAAAATTGCAATTATAATACTAAACATACTGATAGAGTTTGATGACGCTCCTAATTCTGTGGATACGCCATCAAAAGCAGTGTCAAGCATTCCAGCTTGACTATTTATTTGATTACTCTGATATTCAAGTTTTCTTTCTAAGTCATCTAATTTTGCTTTTAGATTTTCAATTTCAATTTTTTCAGGACTTAGAGTTTTTGAATTATTATGACTCGAAGCTGTTAGACAAAGTAAAAAAATCAAACTAGTTAATCGTAATTTTATATTCATTAGGAGGTTTCTTATTTGTTAGACTCTTGATTATGTGGTTAACTTACCGCCAACTAGTATACTGTCGCTACAAAGTAGATAGTTGAAGATTGGTTTCACAATATCCTCTCCCAAATATATTCCTTTTTCCTCAAAAAATATAAAATTTTTCTGTAAGAATGCAATCTGCAAAATCTCAAATCTCAACTTCTAACTTCGCATAAGGGATAGGAATGGCATCCTTTGCTGGCGGTTCTTTTAGCCAGCAAAGATATAATGGATAGCCCGACCCCGAGGAGCAGGGTGTTGTGGTTTGGCAGGGTTGTGTGGTTCGGGGGTATGCCCAAAACAAAAAGCTAGTAAAATTACCAGCCTTGGGTGAGGCCGTTTTTTACGACTTCTTCGTAGCGTTCTTTGTCAAAACGGTACAAGTTGGGCGCCTTGTGTGCGACGTTGCTTTTCTTTTCGTCGAGTTTGATGAGGATGCCTATGGCCGTGATTTTTCGGAGGAAATTGCGGCGGTCGAGCTGGCGTCCTAGTATGGTTTCGTAGAGTTTTTGCAATTCGGGTATAGTGAATTTTTCGGGCAGTAGGTTGTAGCCTACGGGCATCAAATTGAGCTCGGTGCGGAGCGTGGCCAAGGCGGCGTCTAGGATTTCGCGGTGGTCCAAAATGAGTTCGGGCACGGCGCTGTGGTCAATCCATTCTACTACTTCTTTGTTGCCCTCGGGTTGTGGCACCGTCTGCGAGAAATCGACCAAGGCATAATAGCCAATCGTGACAAATCGGTTCAGATACCATTGTGCAGCTTCCGGGCTTAGTCCATAAAATTGGACGACTTTTTGACTAAAATCGGATTGGTTGCGTTTCACTTTTCCGAAGGTGGCAAACTGGCGCAGAAAGATGCCTTTGACTCCCGTTCGTCCATACAAAATAGAGACTGCTGCTTGGTCCAAATCTTCTTCAATGGGAACAAAACCGCCAGGCAACGCCCATTGGTCGCTGTATTTGGTCTTGTTCAAGAGCACTTTGAGTTGGTTGTTATGAAAGCCAAAAATGACACAATCTATGGATAGTCCAGGTTGGTATTGGTCCTTATTCTCGAGTATTTTCATTAACATCTGCATCTACTTAAAAAATTAATTCGCCGCTATTCTGAGCGCAATTTAGTTTTTTTTGAGGAACAAAGCAGTAAATTTCTGTTCAAGCCACGCATTCGCTTTTAAAATTTCCACCACAAATTACACGAACGCACACTAATTCATAACTGTTGGGTGAAAGTAAAACAAAATAAAATATGACTATCCGTGACTAGTACCATTTCACAGAATAAATTAGTTGTTGCATGTTTTTCTCAAATATTATCCTTTCTGATCTTGGCGTCTCTGCGCCTTTGCGAGCCCAATTTCACGCAAAAGCACAGAGACGCAAAGTTTATTGTCATTATTTAGACTGTTGGTATGAGTTACGGACAGTCATAAAATAAAAAAATAACCACACTTCGATGCCTCAGTGCAGGCTAGAATCATAGATGAAATTTTGTAGAAGAAAATTACAGAAATAGCACTATTTCTAACATAGTAATGGCTATGTGAACAGTAAAACGTCTATTCATTTCTTTCAAAAACTATATATTCTATGTAACTCCTATGTGGTGAAAAAATTAAAACAACTATGTGACAGTGCTTTACCCCAATAAATTCTCCTATGGATTTTTGAAACAACTTCTTAATTCTTAAAATTTTACGTACATAAAACTAGATTTCACTAAAAAAGAAGCTTTTTTTTGAGCAAAGTGTTTTTTTAATCAAAAATAAATGTACATTGCGTCAAAATAACACATTAACATTTCGCTATAAACCAAACCTTTACCGTTATGAAATCGCTATCAAAAACAGTTTGTTGCAAACAAACACTGATAAATAAAAAGCGATACCATATATGACCACTAACAAATAAATTTTACATATATGAAAAAAAGATATGTTTTGGGTTGCTTCTTTTTTGCTGTACTCTCAGCGAGTGCGCAAACAACCGATTATCGTGAGAAAGCCAAGAAAATAGTGGCGCAAATGACGCTTGAAGAAAAGGCTTCGCTGTGTTCAGGAGAAACCGCTTGGTCTACGCAGGCAATTCCAAGATTGGGCGTTCCGTCGATTTTTATGACCGATGGCCCGCACGGTTTGCGAAAAGCTGAAGGTTTTGATTTTACGAATAGTGTTCCTGCGACTTGTTTTCCAACAGCCTCAGGTTTGGCTTCGTCGTGGAATAAAGAATTAGTGAAACGAGTGGGAGAAGCCTTAGCTACCGAATCACAAGCCAATGACGTGCAGATTTTGTTGGGTCCTGGTATCAATATGAAACGTTCTCCACTTGGTGGACGTAACTTCGAATATTTCTCTGAAGACCCCGTTTTGTCTGGAAAAATTGCCGCTGCTTTTATCAATGGCGTGCAAAGCAAAGGCGTGGGAACTTCGCTTAAACATTTTGCCGCCAACAACCAAGAATTTGAACGTATGTCGAATAGTTCTGTGGTGGACGAACGCACGCTGAGTGAAATCTATTTTCCTGCTTTTGAAATTGCCGTAAAAGAAGCCCAACCTTGGACTGTAATGTGCTCGT
Organism: uncultured Flavobacterium sp.; assembly: GCA_963509895.1. Lineage (GTDB taxonomy): Bacteria > Bacteroidota > Bacteroidia > Flavobacteriales > Flavobacteriaceae > Flavobacterium. The sequence goes on along the minus strand of CAUPCW010000078.1, from coordinate 10,939 downwards.
ACAACAAACTAAATGGGGTATATGCCTCAGAAAACGAATACTTACTGACCGATATTTTGAAGAAAAAATGGGGCTTTCAAGGTTTTGTAGTGTCGGATTGGGGCGCTGTCAACGACCGACCTTTGGGCGTAGCCGCAGGTTTGAATTTAGAAATGCCTGCCAGTGGCGGTTTTAACAACAAAAAAATTGTAGATGCGGTTAAAAAAGGCACTTTATCTGAGTCGAAATTGGATGAAATTGTCATCGAAACCCTAGCCATCACGCTAAAAGCCAAAGACAATCACCAACAAGGTATCGTAGTCGACAAAGCCAAACATCATACTTTGGCAAGAGAAGCCAGTGGAGAATCGATTGTGCTTCTAAAAAACAGCAATGGCATTTTGCCCCTAAAAGCTTCTGCCAAAAAAGTAGCAATTATTGGTGCTTTCGCCAAAAAACCACGCTATCAAGGCGCTGGAAGTTCGCAAGTAAAACCTACTCAAATAGAAAATGCTTTTGATGAATTGCAAAAATTAGCAAAAGGTACTACTTTCAGTTATACCGAAGGTTATACCTCAACGGGAGACACTAACGCTACTTTGCTTAACGAAGCTGTAAAAAATGCCAAAGGCGCTGAAACCGTTCTTCTGTTTGCTGGTCTTCCAGACGTGTACGAATCCGAAGGTTATGACAGAGCCAATATGGATTTGCCCGCAGGCCACAATCAATTGATTGAAGCGATAGCAAAAGTAAACAAGAACGTAGTTGTTATTCTGTTGAATGGCTCGGCGGTAAGCACTCCGTGGAAAAAAGAGGTCGCTGCCATTGTAGAAGCCTATTTGGGCGGACAAGCTGGAGGTGGCGCCATAGCCGATGTACTTACGGGCAAAGTAAACCCTTCTGGAAAATTATCTGAAACCTTCCCGATGCGTTTAGAAGAGACACCAACGGCTATCGATTTTCCGTCAAAAGATGGTGTTGCGAATTACGGTGAAGGCATTTTCATTGGCTACCGCTATTACGACAAAAAGAAGATTGAACCTAATTTCCCTTTCGGTTTTGGGTTGAGTTATACAACTTTTAGTTATTCGGATATCAAAGCCAATATGACTTCTGCCAAAGATACAGATGCAATTACTATTTCTGTAAAAGTAAAAAACACTGGAAAAGTAGCTGGAAAAGAAGTAGTACAATTGTATGTTCACGAACAAGATGCCGCACTCAGTCGCCCTGAAAACGAATTGAAGCATTTCGAAAAAATAGCCTTGGCTGCTGGAGAAGAAAAAACGGTACAGTTTCAATTGTCCTCACGCGATTTTGCGTATTACAGCACCAACGCTCACGACTGGATTGTAAAATCAGGGCAATTTAATATTCGTGTGGGAAGCTCTTCTAGAGATCTACCTTTGCAACAAACATTGGAGATTCAGTCTACCAAAATCCTAACGCCTGTTTTTACCCGTAACTCCTTGTTGAAAGAGTTCAAACAAACTAAAAATAGCGCCGCTATCTACGAAGCACTGACCCAAAGTTTTACTGGTAATAACAAAAAAGCTGAAACCGAAGATGAGAAAAAAGCCGAAGCCTTTTTGATTGCAATGCTTGCCGATATGCCTATCAATAAATTCTTGTTGCTCTCTGGTGGAAAATTTACCGAAGAACAGTTACAAGCTTTGTTGCAGGCGGCTAATGCGAAATAGAAATTTAATTTTATCTATAAAACACTGAGTTAATTGCTCTAAAATAAATGTATAACCACACTTCGATGCCTCAGTGCAGGCTAGAATCATAGCGCTAAGCTAATGCTACAAAGACAGAATAGAAATAGCACTATTTCCCACATAGCATAACTATGTAAAAAGTAAAACGTCTATTATATTTTTAAAAGCTATAAATTCTATGCCTCTATGTGGTGGAAAATAATTTCACAGCACAGTTTTCTATAATTTTTGGTTGTTATAAATGTTGTTTCAATGGAGGCTGTTTTGAGCGACAGCCTCATTTTTTAAAATCTTTGCCAATGCAAAACCCAACACTATCTACAAAAAAACATTACGCCATTTTGGATGGTTTACGAGGAGTGGCTGCCATTATGGTAGTAGCTTTTCATATTATGGAGGCACATGCCACGAGTCGGTTTGACCAAATCATCAATCACGGGTATTTGGCGGTTGATTTTTTCTTTTTGCTTTCGGGCTTTGTGATTAGCTACGCCTATGATGACCGCTGGAGCAAAATGTCCCTAGGCGATTTTTTCAAAATAAGACTCATTCGATTACAACCGATGGTTATTATGGGAATGATCATTGGCGCCTTGTGTTTCTATTTTCAGGATTCGGTTTTGTGGCCCAACATTCACCAAGTACCGCTTTGGAAAATGCTGCTCATTATGGTCATTGGCTTTACTTTGATTCCCGTGCCAAGCTCAATGGATATTAGAGGATGGCAAGAAATGCATCCGCTAGATGGTCCAGGTTGGTCGCTGTTCTTTGAATATATTGGGAATATTTTATATGCTTTATTCGTGAGAAAATTTTCGAATACCGCCTTGGCTGTACTCGTTTTTCTTTCAGGCTGCTTTTTGATTCATCTCGCGGTAACAAGTCCCAACGGAGATGTGATTGGCGGATGGTCATTGGTTCCTGAACAACTCCACATTGGCTTTGCCCGATTATTTTTTCCGTTTTTTGGCGGAATCTTATTGCATCGAATTGTAAAACTTACGACTATCAAAAATGCTTATCTATGGTCGAGTTTGTTGCTTGTCCTTGTTTTGGCGATGCCGAGAATTGGTGACAATACGACTGTTTGGCAAAACGGATTATACGATTCCTTAAGCATCATTATTCTTTTTCCGCTCATCGTTTATATTGGCGCCAGCGGAACCCTAGAAGAAAAAAACGCTTCACGGGTTTGTCAATTTTTAGGCGACATCTCCTATCCTATTTACATCACGCATTATCCTTTAATTTATATCTACACGGCCTGGGTCGCCAATGGAAAAATTCCGTTTCAAGAAGCGTTACCGATGAGTATTTTGACTGTGGCAAGTGCAATTGTTTTGGCCTATGCGTGTTTGAAATGGTATGACGAACCCGTTAGAAATTGGCTTAAAAAGAAAGTTCTTAAGTGATTAGTCGTTAGTAATTAGTGATTAGTGAATAGAAAACATTAATAAGTCGAAAAATTAGGAAGCAGTAAAACCATCGAAGGGAAAATTGCGTATATCAGAAGATACATTCCTAAAAAACAAAAGGAACACCTCAACGACATATCGACCATTGGCTAATAAAAAACTCGGATAAATACCACTCCCCCCAAATTCTTTCACTACGAAAGTTCTCCGAAATTTTATTACAAAAAGCCAATGGTTAACTTACCAAAAGAGCGATACTCTCACACAGAAAGTATCGCTCTTTGTTTTTATCAGAAATCTTAATCGTTTATTTAACTTGGACGCTTACCGAATTTACAATTTCTTTTGAAGAAGTGCCTAAATGAAAAACAAATTCTCCTGGTTCCACTTTCCAATTGGCATTTTTTTCATCATAAAAAGCCAAATCTTTTATCTTGACTTTATGCGAAACTTCTTTTTGTTCGCCTGCTTTCAACACTACTTTTTCAAAAGCTTTCAATTCTTTTTGAGGTCTAAGCACCGAACAAACGGGTTGGCTAGCATACACCTGAAGTACTTCTGCTCCTTCAAGTTGTCCTGTGTTTTTGAGGGTACATTTTAGTGTAACTGTATCGTTTACATCGAAGGTTTTTTTATCTGTCGCCACATTGGAAATTGCAAAAGAAGTATACGACAATCCAAAACCGAAAGGATAAAGTGGTTCTATTTTCTTGGTGTCATACCATCTGTAGCCAACCAAAATATCCTCTTCATACTTCACTTTTAAATCTCTTCCAGGATAATTCCCTAAAGCAACATCAGGTGATTGTTGCAAACTAACTGGCAAAGTGATGGGTAATTTTCCAGAAGGATATTGCTTTCCGCTCAACACATCCATCACAGCATTTCCAGCTTCCATTCCGCCGTACCACGCCCAAACAATTGAAGGAACACGTGTCTGAATTCCTGATAATTCCAAAGGTGAACCTGCAATGATTACCACAATAGTTTTGGGATTGGCTTTAGTTACTTCTTGAATTAAGGTTTCTTGTCCGTAAGGCAAACGCATATGAATTCTATCAAACGACTCCGAGTCGAAATCGTGATTTAATCCTGCAAAAACAATCGCTACATCGGATTTTTTGGCTTGAGCCACTGCTTCATCGATTAATTTCCAATCGACAAAATCAGAGTTTAATTGCCCTTTGTTGCTGCCTTCTCCCGGTGAAGATTGCTTATTGTAGCCTTGAGCATAATTAATTTGCAATTGGTTTCCGTACTTATTAGTAATCGCTTCTAATGGAGTGATTTCGTATAAAGGCTTAATTTCAGAACTCAATCCGCCACCACAGTGTTTTCTGGTCGCATTGTCTCCAATAACCGCCACTGATTTCAAGGCATTCATTTGTAAAGGCAAAAGCTGGTTTTCGTTCTTTAATAAAACTATAGATTCCACTGCGGATTGATACGCCAACGCTTGGTGTTCCTTGGTATTCACACTTCCAGTGATTCTGGTTTTGGGATCTAAAACTTTCGTTTTAATCATCACTCGCAACACATTGGCTACTTTTTCATCTACCACGCTTTCTTTTACTTTGCCTTCTTGAACGGCTTTAATCAAAGGATCCGCAAAATACCATTCGTTATAATTGGTTGTATTGGTACCCATTTCTAAATCCAATCCTGCCAAAGCCGCATTGACTGTACTGTGCGTTGCATCCCAATCCGACATATACACGCCTTTAAATTGGTATAAATCACGCAATATAGTTCGTCCCAATAGCCTATTCTCCGTGCAATACTCACCTCTAAATTTATTGTAAGCGCCCATCACGGTTAACACTTTCGCGTCCATAACTGCTGCTTTAAAACCAGGCAAATAAATTTCGTGCAAAGCCCTGTCGCTCATCGTTACATCAATCACAAATCGATTGTCTTCTTGATTATTCGCCGCAAAATGTTTTACACTAGCCGCCACATCTTTGCTTTGCAAAGCTTTAATATAGCTGACCGCCAATTGAGAAACTAGAAAAGGATCTTCACTTAAATACTCAAAATTTCTTCCACATAATGGACTTCTAATAATATTGATCCCAGGTCCTAAGAGAACGTCTTTTTTTCTAAATCGGGCTTCTTCACCTAAAACATAACCTCGTTTGGCGGTCAAATCTAAATTCCAAGTGGCGGCCATAGCAGTCCCAGGAGGAAAACAAGTAACCGCATCATCTTTCCAACCTGCATATTGCCAATTGTGTCGGTTCATTTCGGCACGCACTCCGTGGGGTCCATCAGACAAAGCCCATTCTGGTATGCCCAATCGTTTAATATCGGAAACATAAAACTTAGAATTACCGTGCAATAAACTCACTTTTTCTTGGAGCGTCATTTTTTTTACTAATGATTGAATTCGTTTTTCAGTTGTGGCCTCAGTTTGAGAAAACGAAAGGAACCCAACTAATAAAACCAGTAATAGCATTATTTTTTTCATAGCATTGATGTTAAAATCTATTTTTAGTTATAAATTATAAGTCACCAAGAGTAAAATCAAAAAAGCAATTTATCTTGTAACTTTCTGTATCACAATATAATGAATTCTGATTATGATTCTCTATTGCAATTGCACTAATTGTGTTGCATTTATAAAGATTTGTTCCCTTTCTTGTTAAGAATTATAATGGCTTTGGCAAATTCTTTTCCCAAATCTATATATCCCTCGCTTTTGTAATGGTATTTATCTGAGTAAAGATACTTGGAGGTGCTTCGCACAATACGTACGTTGGGTTCCGTAAGGGCAAATTTTTCTTGTCCGTATTGGACTAATTCTCCAAAACGCCAAATTTTACCCAACTCATTATCGCCAGAATCGGATATTTTTCCGATGACAATTGGCAAGTCATTATTTCTAAAAACGACTCGAATGAGTTGCATCAATCGTTTCAAATTATCATAATAGTGGTTCGCGATTTGCTCCGTTTTGTCGGCATCACTTTCGCCTTGCATCCAAAGAATTCCGCTAGGCACCAACACATCTTCAACTCCATCTCCATTGATATCCTTTACAGCCATCGCAGCTTGCACTGTTTTTAAAAAATAATCGTATTGATTTTTTACTCTTCTAAAATCAGGCTCCCAAGATCCAAAAAAATTGTTTCCGCTACTATCAATTGCGGAACCGTTTCGGGCATATTTTATAATGGCAATCTTTTGATTGGGATATGCCTCTTGTAATTTTTGAACAAACGAAAGCTCAACCCCAAATCGATCGGATAACGTATTGTTTTTGCCATCCGAAGCAAAACCCGTTCCGTGGCCAGGCTGCAAAACGTCCCAATTTCCTAAACCGCCATTGGCATCATTATCCCCAACTGGGTTGCCTTGATATATCAATGCATTTTTACTTTTTTTGCGTAAGGCTTCTGGTAACTCTTTCACATAGCCAAAGCCTTCCATATTAGATTGCCCTCCCAAATAATATACTCTGATGGTGTCTTTTTTTGTTTGAGCGAAAAGCATAAAAGGTATTAAAAGGAAAAAGGTCAAATTTTTCAATTTCATTTTTTGAAAGATTAAAATATTAAATCAAAACTGTCTTTCAAACGAATATCGGCGGATGAAGATCCTAACTGCACTTCGAACGCACCCGGTTCAGGCGCCCATTCTAATTTGGCATTATAAAAAGCAAGTTTTTCTTTATCAATCGTAAACGTAATCTTTTGCGAAGTTCCTGCTTTTAAAAACACTTTTTGAAAATCACGCAACTCTTTTACCGGTCGCACTACGCTACCCACTTGATCTTTTAGATACAATTGCACCACTTCTTCTCCATCAAATTTTCCTGTGTTGGTAAGGGTAAACGAAACTGTTATGCTTTCATTTTTCTTCATTACTTTTTTAGACAATTGTAAATCGGAGTAGTTGAAAGTGGTATAACTCAATCCGTAACCAAAAGGAAACTTCGGACTGTTTTTTAAGTCGATATAAGCCGACACATAATTCGTAGCCGTTTCGTTCGGCGCTGGTCTTCCGGTATTGAAGTGATTGTAATACATTGGAATTTGTCCTTCTTCTCTCGGAAAAGACATTGGCAATTTTCCTGAAGGATTGTAATCGCCAAACAACACATCGGCAATGGCATTCCCCGCTTCAGAACCCAACCACCAAGTATACAAAATGGCAGGTACTTGGTCTGCTGTCCAATTAAAAATAAGTGGTCTTCCCGCATTGATCAATACGACTACTGGTTTGCCCGTGGCTTGAATGGCCTTTACTAATTCTTCTTGTACTCCTGGCAGACCCAAATTGCTACGGCTTTTGGCCTCGCCACTCTGATCTCTTCGTTCGCCAATACTCAAAATCACCACATCTGCTTGATTGGCAACGGCAATAGCCTCAGCAAAACCCTCTTTATTGTCGCCTTCGATGTCGCAACCTTTGGCATACAAGAGTTGGGTGTTCTTCCCTACTTTATTTTGCAATCCGTCCCACTGCGAAACAATCTCTTTGGTATAATCCAATTCGGGTAATTCTACCGACCAGAAACCCATATTTTGTTTGTATTCTTTTACCAAAGGACCAATGAATGCAATGGTTTTGGTCGATTTTGAAAGTGGTAAAATTCCTTTTTCGTTTTTCAATAAAACAATGCTTTTGGCTGCCATAGCTCTAGCCACTTTTCGATGTTCTGGATTGTTTAAGGCTTTTTGCTCACGTTCTTCGTTATTGAATTTGAACGGATCATCGAACAATCCCAACTCGAATTTCTTACGCAGTATCCGTTTTACCGCATCATCAATCAAAGCCATTGGTACTTTTTTCTCTTTTACCAATTGTGCCAAATGATAACGATAGGCATTGCTTTCCATATCCATATCGCTACCCGCTGTAATCGCGGCCAATGCTGCTTCTTTGTTATCTTTTGCAAAACCGTGATTGACCATTTCGCCAATAGATCCCCAGTCTGAAACTACAAAACCTTTAAAATTCCATTTCCCTTTAAGGATATCGCGTTGCAGATAGGCATTCCCTGTGGCTGGAATTCCGTTCAAGTCATTGAAAGAATTCATAAATGTTGCCGCACCCGCATCTAAAGCAGCTTTGAAAGGAGGCAAATAGGTTTCCCACAACATTCGATTACTCATATCTACCGAATTATAGTCGCGTCCGCCCACCGCAGCACCATAGGCAACAAAGTGTTTGACACAAGCCATCACCGAAGTAATGTCTCCCAAATTTCCTTGAAAACCTTTAACTCTTGCATAAGCAATTTTAGAACCCAAGTAGGTATCTTCTCCAGCACCTTCCATCACACGACCCCATCTTGGATCTCTAGAAATATCGACCATAGGCGCAAACGTCCAGTGAATTCCGGCAGCTGAAGCCTCAGTAGCTGCAATTCTTGCCGTAAGCTCCATCGCCTCCAAATCCCAAGAAGCAGCTTCTGCCAAAGGAATTGGAAAAGTGGTTTTGTATCCGTGAATCACGTCTTGACCAAACAACAACGGAATTTTCAAACGCGATTGCATCGCCAATTCTTGATATTGACGCGTATATTTGGTGCCTAAAATATTCAACATAGAACCAATTAGTCCTTGTTTGATTTCGGCTTGTTTGTTGGGATTAATGGTGATAGGACCAGTGGCTGCATTATCACCTGTGTATTGATTGAGTTGTCCTATTTTTTCTTCCAAAGTCATTTGTCGCAACAAAGCTTCGACCTTTTGATCACTATTTTTGGATTGTGCAAAAGCAAAACCCGTGACTATCAAAAGTAGTAGTGTAATCTTATTTTTCATATCTGTTTTTTTCTGGCTAATCAAGCAATGTAGTCCTCTCCCCTTTTTCTTTTCAGCATCAATACGCTTTTTCTTCTCTTTTGAGCATTACATTATTTTTTTGACACCAATTCTATGTACACTGGAAAATGATCCGAAGGATAGCGCAAGTCTTTAGCATCAGTCAAAACCGCATATTTTTGCACGGTCAACCCGCTATTTTTGGACAAAAAGATATAATCAATTCGGTCTTTTACCGCCACATCATAACGAAATCCATTAAAAGTTCCCTCGGGTCCAAAAGGTTTTTCTTGGGATAATTCTCTTGTATCCTCCATCACTTTTTTCAATTCCAAAATTCTACTCTCGTTGGGAGTCGTATTGAAATCGCCCATAAAAATAACGGGATAATTTTTAGTATTTAGGTCAGCTATAGTTTTTGAAATAAGCTGAATTCCTTTGGTACGGGCTTCCTGACCCATATGATCCAAATGCGTGTTGAATACCCAAAGGAATTGCTTACTTTTTTTGTCTTTCAATAAAACATAGGTACATACTCGGTTGCACGCAGCATCCCATCCCATAGAAACCTGATTAGGCGTTTCGGACAACCAGAAGGTATTGGATTGCAGGAGATCAAATCGGTCTTTTTTAAAAAACACACAAGAGGCTTCTCCTTTTCCTTCCAATTCTCTACCAATTCCTACCTTGGCATAATTAGCAAAAGCTTGCGTCAAATCCGTTACCTGATTAGGCGTTGCTTCTTGTATCCCAAAAACATCTGGGGCATAAAACTGCATTTGCGCAATCCAAAAGTCCTTTCGGCGCGACCAATCATTGAGCCCATCACTGGCTATATCCAAACGGATATTGTAAGTCATCACTTTTAAAGATTGTGCCGAAACTGTTACTCCAATCAGCAGTACTAAAAGTCCAAGGATAATGTTTGCTTTGCTTTTCATCAGATAAAAGAATTCGTTTGTATTCATTATAATTCGTTGGATAAAACTTTTTTACCACATAGGAGATACATAGAATTTGTAGCTTTTTTTAAAAGAAATAAATAGACGTTTTACTATTCACATAGTTTATCTATGTGACGAATAGTACTATTCCTTTTTTTTCTATGTTGATTTGTCTTAATCTATGATTCTATGTGGTTCATTTTTATTTTAATCTCTCTATCAAATTAATTGTAAACTCTAATATAATCAATTTCGAAAGTAGATGAAGTAAAATTAGGATCTACGTCTCCACCCCAAACACCTCCCATTGCCAAATTGACAATCAAGTAGAAATTTTTATTGAATGGAAATTTATCTGAATTTTGAAACGTGTAAAACAACACATCATCTACATAAAATTTGATTTCCGAAGCAGACCAATTGGCTTTGTAAATATGAAACTCAGTGCTGCTGTTTGGAACTTTTATGATTCCAGTATCAGGAGTCGCTCCAGAACGTCCAGGCGAATGCAATGACGAATGATTTTGATCCAAATTCTTTCCAACCGATTCTAGAATATCTATTTCGCCACAAGCTGGCCATCCTACTGTTCCAATATTGGCGCCAAGCATCCAAACTGCTGGCCAAGTGCCTACACCAACTGGTACTTTAGCTCTAATGACAATCGTTCCATAGGTAAATTCAAACTTGCCATTGCTCTCGATTCTGCCTGAAGTAAATTTACCTTTACCATAATCTTCTCTATAAGCCGTAACTTTTAAAACGCCATTTTCAACGATTAGATTTTTAGAACGATGCGTATACGATTGCAACTCATTGTTTACGTGCCCTGGATCCCAAACTTGAGTGTTCCATTTTGAAGGATCAGGAGCTCCATTTACGTTGAACTCATCAGACCAAACCAATTTTGATTCAACTTTTACGGTAACCGAAAGGGTCGTGTTGATGTATTTCGCACCATTATAAGCCGAAGCTAAAATTGTATAACTATTCGTGCCAACAGTTTTAAAAACATAAGCATAATCGGTAGTGGTTACATCAATCACTTTGCCTTCTATCAATAGTTTGTATGAAGTAGCATTGGTGGCATTAATTTTAAAATTAACTTT
>CAUPCW010000077.1:0-15786 GCA_963509895.1 uncultured Flavobacterium sp. | reverse complement strand
GGTTAACCGATTAAATCAACGATTAAACAATTAACCGATTAAACAACAAAAGATGATTATATACAACGTTACCATCAATATTCACGAAAGTGTACACGACAAATGGATGATTTGGATGCAGCACAAGCACATTCCAGAAATGTTAGCAACGGGTAAATTTATAAATGCTAGATTAGTTCGCGTTTTAGTAGAAGAAGAAATGGGTGGGCTTACCTATTCGGTGCAATACACCACAGACAGTAAGGCAACCCTTCAAAAGTATTATGATGAAAACGCTCCAGCTTTAAGAGAAGAAGGCTTAAAATTATTTGGAGACAAAATGCTAGCTTTCAGAACAGAATTACAAGTGATCTCAGAACATTAAATAGAGTTATTAAGCAACCTAAAAGTTCCGTAGGAACGAATGATATTGTAGCAACGGATTTCAATCCGTTGGTTAGGAACGAATAATATTGAAGCAACGGATTTCAATCGGTTGGTTAGGAACGAATGATATTGTAGCAACGGATTTCAATCCGTTGGATAGTAACGAATTATATTGTAACTATTACGGATTTTAATCCGTTAACAATGTTATAGAAAAAAGAATTTCAGAACACATAAATACACTAGGCCTTCCTGCCTTTACGGTAAAAAAAATAATTATGGAAAAAGTAAAAGCCAAAAAACATCTCGGACAACACTTTCTTAAAGACGAAAGTATTGCCAAAGCCATTGCAGACACCTTGAGTTTAGAAGGCTACAACGAAGTCTTAGAAATTGGTCCAGGAATGGGAGTGTTGACCAAGTATTTATTAGAAAAACCTATCGACACCTATGTTATAGAAATCGATACGGAATCTGTGGCTTATTTGGATGCCAATTATCCAAAATTAAAGGATAAAATTATATCCGAAGATTTCTTAAAATACAATATCAATTCCGTTTTTGAAGGGAAACAATTTGCCATCATTGGCAATTTTCCGTATAATATTTCAACTCAAATTGTATTTAGAACCTTAGAATTTAGAGATCAAATTCCGGAATTCTCCGGTATGTTTCAAAAAGAAGTTGCTGAGCGCATTTGCGAAAAAAAAGGAAGTAAAACTTACGGAATACTCTCGGTTTTGGCGCAAGCATTCTACGATGCCGAATATTTATTTACAGTTGACGAACATGTATTCAATCCGCCGCCAAAAGTAAAATCGGGCGTGATGCGCATGCGTCGCAAAGAAAATTACACCTTGCCTTGTAGCGAAAAACTCTTGTTTACCGTGGTTAAAACTGCCTTTCAACAGCGTAGAAAAACCTTGCGCAACAGTTTAAAAACCTTAAATTTGTCCGACACTTTAAGAGAAGATCCCATATTCAATATTCGCCCTGAACAATTAAGTGTTGAAGAATTTATTGCCTTGACCCAAAAAATAGAAGCCGATGGAGTTTAAAATCAGCAAAGCGCTCATTCAAGAGTTAGAGCAACTCATTCAAAACAAGAACGACATACAGTTAGAATTGTTATTGAATGACATGCACCATGCTGATATTGCGGAGATTCTAGACGAACTCGACTTTGATGAGGCAACCTACATTTTCAAGGTTTTAGATAGTGAAAAAACCGCCGAAATCCTTCTTGAATTAGAAGACGATTTGCGAGAAAACATCTTGAGTCGTCTTTCCCCAAAAGAAATTGCAGAAGAGCTTGATGAATTAGAAACCAATGATGCGGCCGATATTATTGCCGAATTATCTCAAGACATCAAAGCCGAAGTAATCTCAGAATTACAAGACGTTGAGCACGCCAAAGACATTGTCGAATTGTTGCGCTACGACGAGGATACAGCTGGGGGAATCATGCACAAAGAGTTAGTGAAAGTCAACGAAAACTGGAACGTGCTCACTTGTGTTAAAGAAATGCGAATTCAAGCCGAAAATATTTCACGCGTACACTCCATTTATGTAGTGGATGATGACGGAAGACTCAAAGGGCGTTTGTCGCTCAAAGATTTATTGACGACCTCTACAAGAACCGCTATTAGCGATGTCTATATCCGAAAATTAAACTTTGTTAACGTAGATACCGAAGACGTTGAGGTAGCTCGTATCATGCAAAAATATGACTTAGAGGCCATTCCAGTAGTCGACGAATTAGGCCGATTAGTTGGTCGCATTACCATTGATGACATCGTAGACGTAATCAAGGACGAAGCCGACAAAGATTACCAATTAGCAGCGGGTATCTCTCAAGACGTAGAGGCCGATGATAGTATTATGGAATTGACCAAAGCGCGTTTGCCTTGGTTGGTTTTGGCATTATTGGGAGGATTTATTACCGTTCGCGTGCTAGGTTTGTTTGAAGGCGCCATGGCTGAACACGGTAAATTGTTCTTTTTCACCCCCTTAATTGCTGCGATGGCTGGAAATGTTGGGGTGCAATCCTCAGCAATTATCGTTCAAGGTTTGGCAAATAATACGTTGAGTGGCTCCCTTTTTAATCGTTTGCTCAAAGAAATATCTTTAAGTCTTTTGAACGGATTAATATTGGCCAGTATACTTTTTGCAGGAAGCCATTTTTTACTAAATGTCGAAATAATTATAGGAGTAATTGTAACAATTGCATTGGTTTCCGTGATAATTATTGCCTCATTAATTGGTACTTTTATCCCGTTGTTATTAGATAAATTTGGCATCGATCCAGCATTAGCAACAGGGCCATTTATTACCACTAGTAACGACATTTGCGGAATTTTGATTTATTTCTCTATTGCCAAATTAGTGCTAGGATTTTAATAAGTAATAAAATAACACATTCCCATATCGGCTCCCTCTTTCGGAGTGGGCTGGGGGGGAGGAAAAAACCAAACCATGAAAGTACACATCATCGGAGGAGGAAACCTTGGCGTTTCTATTGCCTTAGGTTTAGCCAAGTTTTCACAAGGACATCAAATCACCGTTACAAGACGCAACACGGCTAGTATTTTATATTTACAAGAACTCGGAATCACCGTCGCTACAGACAATACCTTAGCTATTCAGGAAGCCGATTTGATTATCTTAACCATCAAACCTTATCAAGTAGATACGGTATTGACCGAAATCCTTCCGGTTATTACAAACAAAACCATTGCTTCAGCCGTTAGTGGTTTATCTATCGAAAATTTACAAAACAAAATAGGAGCTTCTCATAGCGCCATCCGAATCATGCCCAATATCGCTGCCCAATTCGGTGCATCAGCGACTTGTATTGCATTCAACGAAAAAGACAAAGAAGCCGCTCAACCCGTAGTACAATTGTTTCAAGACTTAGGAACAGCACCAATTATCGACGAAAAATTGATGGACGCAGCCACCGTTTTAGCCGCCAGCGGAACGGCTTTTGCCTTGCGTTACATCCGTGCGTCTATGCAAGCGGGTATCGAAATTGGATTTGATTGGCAAACGGCTTTGGCCATTTCTGCACAAACCGTAAAAGGTGCCGCCGAAATGCTCCTAGAAGAAAAAGGCCATCCAGAACAATTAATCGACCGCGTAACTACACCACAAGGCTGTACCATCGCAGGACTCAACGAAATGGAAATGCACGGTTTCAGTTCCTCACTCATTCGAGGCATCAAAACATCCTTAAAACAAATCAAAGGATAAATTATTTGGGCGTGCCACCCTAAAGCAAAGGGGCCAACTCATGCTAGTCGTGAGTCGGCCCCTTATCTTTAGGCTGTCGGGCTATCCGCGCTACTTCGGTAGCTAGCTCCTAATCCCTCACGCAAAAAAATAAAGTGAATACTACAAATCCTTTTTGTTTTGCGCTCTTTTTTTTAACCATTTTCTAATCCAAAATATAGCCGCTACTGCTACTAAAAGGAAAGGCCATACGCTAATTAAATTAATCAAGAAATCAGAAAAGGAATTGAAACCAGATACAATTCCATTCCAAATTTTTGAACCATAAGAAATGGTAGCGCCATCCTTTTCAGCAACAGTTTTGTAAAATCCGATGCTTATTGTACTCATCGAAATCCGATTTTGCAAATAAAGCAATTGTCCTTGTTTCGATTCTATTTCTTCACGAATAGCAGAAAGTTGTTTTTCTATTTCTAGGATTTCGATAACTTTAGTTGCCTTCTTTAGTAACTCAAGATAACGGTTTTCAAGTCTTTTTTTGGCAATGAGTCGAGCTTCAATATCAATGTATTGTTCTGTCACATCCTCAGCAGAAACTTCTTTAGTATCAAAAAAAGTAACTCCTTGAGAAATTTCATTTAAAAACAAATCAAAATTTTGGCTAGGAACACGAACAATCATTCGTTTATAAATCGAACCATATTCTTTTTCTTCGCTATCATTTTGTATGTTGCTTTTGTATTTTTTTGCTGCGAGAGTAATTTGTTGGTATGTTTTTTCTAAGTCATTGGTTTCAAAACGAATGGAGCCTGTTTTAATGATTTTTTGCTCTACAGGAATCTTTTTGTCCGACTCATTTGCTTCATAACTTGTTTCTTCAGCATTGGCTATTTCTGGTTTTACAAATTTTACTTGATCAACTTTTGCAGGAAGTTTGACGGCTTGTATTTTAAAATCTTCTGAAAGGTCTTCGGATTTTTTACAGCTTAAAAACAGAAGAGCAACAATTAAAAGGAATATTCTATTAGTCATAATCATTGGTTTATTTAAGATTGAAATGGAAAAATAAATTATTTTGAGATACCTAAACCGCTTTTTTATTTTTTGTTTTCTTTGCCTTCAAATTGATTTTTAGCCAAATAAAACCAAAGGTTCCTGCCAAAAATGAAGCAATTAGGATCGCAATTTTAGAATAGTTAATGATTTCCTCTCCGTCGTTTTTAAAAGCCAATAAGGTGATAAAAATGGACATTGTGAACCCAATTCCACCTAGCATTCCTGCGCCAATAATGTCTTTCCAACGCAGTTCTTTCGGTAAAGCACAAACGCCAAAAGTAACGGCCAAAAACGAAAACAGCCAAATGCCCAAAGGCTTCCCAATAACCAATCCAGCAATAATCCCGATAGAATTTTCATGTGATAACCCTTCGTGCCAATCTCCCGTGATTGGAATTCCAGTATTGGCAATTGCGAATAAGGGCAGTATAAAAAAGGCTACGGGTTTATGCAAAAAATGTTGCAATCGGTACGAAGAAGTTTGTGGTCCGCCATCCCCAAACGGAATCACAAATGCCAAAATAACGCCTGTAATGGTAGCATGAATTCCTGAATTCAACATAAAATACCACATTCCAATGCCACCCAACAAGTAAGGAATCAAGTTGTGGATTTTTCGTCTATTCAAAATAAATAGGAAACCCCAAATCGCTAACGCATAAAATAAATTTAGAAGGGCAATAGAATCGGTATAAAACACTGCGATGACAATAATGGCTCCCAAATCATCAATAACAGCCAATGCCGTTAAAAATATTTTTAAAGAAGCAGGGACACGATTGCCTAAAAGCGATAAAATTCCAATAGCAAAAGCAATATCAGTAGCCATAGGAATACCCGCTCCGTTTTGGGTAATTGTTCCGAAATTTAGTGCTAAAAAAATGCCAGCAGGAACAACCATTCCTCCCAATGCCCCAAAAATAGGTAGCGCAGCATTTTTGATATTGGCTAACTCACCATCATAGATTTCTCGTTCTAATTCTAAACCAATCATTAAAAAGAAAATGGCCATCAAGCCGTCATTGATCCAATCTGTAATCGTATGATGTCCCAAAGGGGTTTTCCAAAAAGCAATGTAATCGGTTTGTATGCATGAATTAGCAAAAAAGAGAGAAATTATGGTTACAAAAAGCAGTAATAAACCTCCTGCTTTTTCGCTTTCAAAAAAGGCTTTAAATGTTTTTGTCAATTTCATAGAGTGTAAGATGTCTTTTTACTAATCGCTAATTTAAGCATTTTTAGAGGAACTGCTTTCCAGAAAGTAAAAACCGTATTTTTTTTTCGTTAATTTGAAAGATAAAAAATAGTAGTTATGGACATCAAAATCCTTCATATAGACAGCAACAATCCCTTGTTGTGGGAACAATTACAACAAGCGGGTTTTCATAACGAAGCCGACTTTATTTCTTCTAAAGAAGCTATTGAAGATAAAATTAAAGATTATCATGGCATCGTGATTCGTAGCCGATTCAAAATTGATAAAACTTTCATCGACAAAGCCACTAATCTACAGTTTATAGCCCGTGTGGGTGCTGGTCTCGAAAGCATTGATTGTGATTACGCTGCAGCCAGAAACATTGCACTCATCGCCGCTCCCGAAGGCAATCGAAATGCGGTAGCTGAACATGCTTTAGGAATGATTTTGTCTCTTTTTAATAAACTCAATCAAGCCGATGCTGAAATTAGAAAAGGGCAATGGAATAGAGAAAGTAATCGCGGTCATGAACTAGACGGAAAGACCGTAGGTATTATTGGTTACGGAAATATGGGAAAGGCTTTTGCCAAAAAATTGCGAGGCTTTGACGTCGAGGTAATCTGTCACGATATTTTACCAAACATAGGCGATGCCAATGCCAAACAAGTGACACTAGAAGAATTACAACAAAAAGCAGATGTGCTAAGTCTGCATATTCCATGGACACCTGAAACGGACAAAATGGTGAATGCTGATTTTATAGCATCGTTTTCTAACCCTTTTTGGTTGATTAATACCTCGAGAGGAAAAAATGTAGTTACTGCCGATTTGGTGCAAGCTTTAGAATCTGGAGAAATTTTAGGTGCAGGATTGGATGTTTTAGAGTATGAGAAATTGTCTTTTGAAACTTTGTTTAATGACAATAACACTCCCGAAGCTTTTGATTATTTATTGAAAAGTTCAAAAGTTTTGCTCTCTCCCCATATCGCTGGCTGGACTTTCGAGAGTCATGAACGATTGGCTCAAGTGATTGTAGATAAAATAAAGATGCTCTATAGAAAATGATAATCTATTGGTTATTAAAAATATGTAACTTTTTTTATAGATTTACAACTAACTAAATCAATAACCAAATTTAACCATCATGGAAGAAACGAAACACGAAGCATGGAATACCCCTTATCCTAAAGCACAACCAGAAAATAAAAAAATAATTGCTGGCATTCTGGCAATTGTTCTAGGCGGTTTGGGGATCCATAAGTTTATTTTAGGCTACACTCAAGAAGGAATTATACAATTACTAATTGGTTTATGTGGAATAGGATCTATAATCGGAATAATTGAAGGAATTATCTATTTGACCAAAACGGATGAAGAGTTTTATCAAACGTACCAAGTAGGCAAAAAAGGATGGTTTTAAGCAACCGATTCAAAAAAATAAAAGGCTGTCAAAAATCATTTTGACAGCCTTTTATTTTGGAATACAACTTATATTATTTTTCTAAAACAAAACGTCTTGTAACTTCCGTCCAGTTGATCACATTGAAAAAAGCTTCAATATAATCAGGTCTTCTGTTTTGGTAGTGCAAGTAGTAAGCGTGTTCCCAAACATCCATTCCTAAGATTGGAGTTCCACCACAACCTACACCTGGCATTAATGGATTGTCTTGATTTGGAGTACCACAAACGTCTAATTTTCCGCCTTTTTGTACACATAACCAAGCCCATCCTGAACCAAATTGTGTAGCACCCGCTTTAGCAAATTTGGCTTTGAATTCATCAAATGTGCCAAAAGAAGCTTCGATAGCTTCTAATAATTCGCCTGTTGGTAGTCCGCCTCCATTTGGAGATAGTACAGTCCAGAACAAATTGTGATTGTAAAAACCTCCTCCGTTGTTACGAACAGCAGCATTAGTTTTATCTAAATTGATTAAAATATTTTCGATGGTTTTGCCCTCCATATCTGTTCCAGCAGTAGCTGCGTTCAGGTTAGTAGTATAGGCATTATGATGTTTAGAATGGTGAATTTCCATTGTTCTAGCATCAATATGTGGTTCTAGTGCATCGTATGCATAAGGTAATTGAGGTAATTCAAAAGCCATGATATCGTAGTTTAATTGATTTATAAAATTTATCCAAATTTATACAATTAACTTTATACTTTAAAAAACAATTTTGTTATAATTCCTATTTTGTTTTTGGAATCCTTATTTTTTGAATAGAAAAATGTAATATGCTCATTTTTAGATTTCAATTTCGATGAAAATACACTATTAGGAATGTGCCATGGCCATGCAAACAATGCTAATTCTAGCTCCTGGAATTGCCAAAAGTGCTCTTGAGCAAGCTTCTAGCGTAGCACCTGTTGTCAAAACATCATCGAGTAATAAAAAATGTTTGTTGTGTTCTTTTTCTGAAAATTGAACATCAAAAACTCGATTTATTCCTTCGGATCTTCCCAGTAGATTCTTCTTGGATTGGGTTTTCGAATCAATTTTTCGAAGTAAAACCTCTTTTTGCACAGGAATGTTCAATTCGTTAGATAATGCTTCCGCAAAAGTGTCTACTTGATTGTAACCTCTTTTACGCCATCTTTTTTTATGAATTGGAACCGGTATGATTGCGTCTACATTTTTTAGAGACGGATTATTTTTTAAATCTTCAGCATACCAATGCCCTAGTTGTGTACCAATTTCTTGATGCCCACGGTATTTCAAATTGTGAATTAATTCTTGGACCATTCCTTTTTTATGAAAGTACAAAAAGGCGGAGGCATGAATGACCGGAATCCTGCCATAAAATTTTTTAAACGCTTCGTTTTCTGTTTGTAAATGATGATGGGTTTGTGGTAAATGATGCCTACAATTGGTGCAAATGACCGTTTCATTGGTCAATAAAAAAGAATGACATCCCGAACAAACTGGTGGAAAAAAGAGATGAATGAGGTTTTTGAGCATCTAATCAAGGATTTATTGATAAAAATAAGTAAATCTTGGGTTCAATCTTTTCCTTTTTTGTTTTTTTTAAATCCACTTTTTATATTTTTGCATCACTATGGCAAAACAAGAAGATTTATTTAAGAATGTAGTTTCGCACGCAAAAGAGTACGGATTTATTTTTCCGTCAAGCGAAATTTACGATGGTTTAAGTGCAGTATATGATTATGCACAAAACGGAGTAGAATTAAAAAAGAACATACGCGAATATTGGTGGAAATCGATGGTGCAGATGAATGAGAACATTGTAGGTCTCGACGCTGCCATTTTGATGCATCCAACGACTTGGAAAGCTTCGGGTCACGTAGATGCCTTCAACGACCCGTTGATTGATAACAAAGACTCTAAAAGAAGATATCGTGCTGATGTTTTGATTGAAGATTATGCCGAAAAACTAAATATTAAGGCTAAAAAAGAAATCGAAAAAGCAAAAGTTCGTTTTGGAGACGCTTTCAATGAGCAAGAATTCATTACGACCAATCCAAGAGTAGTAGAATATTTAGCCAAAGAAAGAGAAATTCTAGAAAGAATGGGACGTTCTTTGGGTAATGGTGATTTAGAAGATGTAAAAGCCTTAATCGAAGAATTAGAAATTGCTTGTCCAGAATCGGGTTCTCGTAATTGGACCGAAGTACGTCAATTCAACTTGATGTTTGGTACCAAATTAGGAGCTTCTGCTGATACGGCAATGGATTTATATTTGCGTCCAGAAACGGCTCAAGGAATTTTTGTGAATTTCTTGAATGTTCAAAAATCAGGTAGAATGAAAGTTCCTTTTGGAATTGCTCAAACAGGAAAAGCCTTTAGAAACGAAATCGTAGCGAGACAATTCATCTTCCGTATGCGTGAATTTGAACAAATGGAAATGCAATTTTTTGTGCGTCCAGGAGAAGAAATGCAATGGTACGAACATTGGAAAGCTACTCGTTTGAAATGGCATTTATCGCTTGGTTTAGGAGCAGAAAGATACCGTTTTCACGATCACGAAAAATTAGCGCATTATGCTAATGCCGCTGCCGATATCGAATTTGATTTCCCTTTTGGGTTCAAAGAATTAGAAGGAATTCACTCTCGTACAGATTTTGATTTAAAAGCGCACGAACAATTTTCGGGTAGAAAACTGCAATATTTTGATGCCGAATTGAATCAAAATTACGTGCCGTATGTGGTAGAAACTTCAGTTGGTTTGGACAGAATGTTCTTGGCGGTTTTTGCTACTTCACTAAAAGAAGAAACTTTAGAAGATGGCTCAACAAGAACGGTATTGAAATTACCAGCGGTTTTAGCACCAACTAAAGCGGCTATTTTACCTTTAGTGAAAAAAGACGGTTTACCAGAAATTGCCAAACAAATTATCGAAGACTTGCGTTGGGATTTCAATGTGTCTTACGATGAGAAAGATGCAGTAGGAAGACGTTACAGAAGACAAGATGCCTTAGGAACACCATTCTGTATCACAGTAGACCATCAAACAGCAGAAGACCAAACGGTGACCATCCGTCATAGAGACACAATGAAACAAGACCGTGTGGCTATTGCAGATTTAAAAGCCATCATCGAAAATGAAGTATCGATGAAAAATTGGTTGATGAAAATGTAATCACCTATCCATTTTTTATATAAAGAAAGGCTTCTCAAATCGAGAAGCCTTTTTTGTATGTTTAAAAACGATAACCTAATGTTATTCCACCTCGACCAATAACCTCTGGGCTATTATCACTAAATAAATTGCGCCCTATTCCTGCATTGATTTCGAAAACAAATCCTTTTTTGTGAATCCATTTTGATCCAACTCCAAAACCTAAGGCAAAATCTGTATATCGGTCTTCATCAATTTTACTAACACTTCCGTTAGAGTCAAAATAATATGTCTTACTGTTTACTCCTGTACTGATAGAGCTAAATCCTTCAACAAAAAATCCAGCGGCTGGTTTTTTTCCGAAATAAGCTCGATAGTATGGGGATAAGCTAAAAGTGGTATCAAAATCATCTTCATTACTGACGAAAAATAGTGAGATTCCTAATCCAGAATCATTAGTTAGAATGCGTTCGTATGTTACCTCTACTGCACCTAAAACTAAAAACAAGGCGTTTCCTTTTAGCTCATTTTTTTTAAATGAAACAGCTTCCGTTTCTTGTGCAACTCCCGAGATTGAGAAGCCTAATGCCAACAATACTAGTATTTTTTTCATAAATGTAAGATGTTTTTTAGTTTTTCAAATGTAAGAAAAAAATGTAAATTCAATATTATGCTTTTGTTTTTTCATATTTTTTTTGCCATTCTTTTTATAAGTGCCATAATTAGCAGGGGATACAGATGTATTTCATCGGATTTTTTTGTAATTCATCTGTTTCCATCAACATTCTATGGGTTTGTTTTAACAAAATGAAGGAAAGAAAAAGGATTGCAGTAATTTTACTGGTCTAAATTGTGTTTTTTGTTTAAAATGGTACTTTTGTGGACTATTAAATATCCACAAAAAAAGATTTAGAATTTAGACAACCGATTTCTAAACTGAATATAAGCGTTGTTGAATGAGTTTTACCTATATTATTATTGACGATTCACAAGGGAGTGCTTTACAAACCAAAGTTGCGGCTGATGGAGTTCCTGACTTAGAATTTCTGGGAATGGCTTTTACATTTGAAGAGGGATTGAACTTAGTAATAGAAAAAAAGCCTCATCTCATTTTTTTAGAAATTGTTCCTACCGATGAAAAAAGTAATTTATCCTTATCATTTATAAGTGAGTTGCATCGCTTCTTGACAGTTTTGCCAGAAGTAATTATAACCACAACCCAAAAAAATTGGGCTTTTGAAGCTATAGATTATGGTGTTTTTGATTATCATTTAAAACCTGTACAGACCATTCAAATAGTTAAATCGGTTTATAAATTAAGAAAAAAGACTCGTTTTGAGGTGCCAATACAAAAATTACATTCGGATCAACAACAAATTCTACCATCAATTATTAGCCAAACAAGGGAACAAGATCCTAAACCATTAATCATTTGTATTAAGTCTTATGGTGACTATCGCTATATCAATGCAGATGATGTGTGTTATTTTCAAGCCGACAATAATTCTACGGACATTCATTTAAATTCTGGTGAAATGATCACTGCTTTCAAAACGTTAAAACATTTTGAAGGTATTTTGACTTTTCCCTTCATTCGGATCCATAATAGTTACATCGTAAACCGAAAATATATTTCCAGAATTCAAACGGGTAACTCTTTGTGTTTCATAAAGAATAGCACTACAAAGCTGCCTTTTTCGAAGTCCTATAAGACTAATATTGACCTAATTATTTCTGATTTTTCTAGTGAAAATTATGTAGAAATCTGATAATCAGTATATTTACCCAATATTGACTGATGCTTGCTAACGAATGACTGCATTCTACCAAAAAAGGTGTTTTTGTGTAGGAAAAAATCCGTGTGGCTACTTAGATTTACAAAACTATTCCGAGCAACAACGGAAAGAAAAGTAAAATCAAATTAAAAACATAAAGCCACAAATTATGAAAAAAGCTATCTTAACTATCGGATTATTTACATTAGTAATAGGATTAACTTCATTTACTACACCAGAACAAAAAATTACAATTGAAAAAACTACAAATTTGTTAGACATAAGTGGTTCACAATCTGCAGGTGGTAATAAAAAAGTTGATATAAGCGGTTCACAATCAGCTGGAGGCAACAAGAAAGTGGATATAAGTGGTTCTCAATCAGCAGGTGGTAATAAAAAAGTCGATTAATTTAAATATTATTTTACTGAGGGGTGCCAAAATTTGGTTACCCCTTTTTTTTTGTGATTACTTTTGTTATTTTTGATAAAATTCACAAAATATATTGAAAACCAAATCTTTACTTCTTTTTGTAGTTTTCCTTTTTTTAGCCCGATGTTCAAGAAAAGAATCTGCTGCCTTTAATAATATTGCTTTATTGAATGATAGTCTTGCTTACTATTTTGAAAAAGCAAATGACGATAACTTTACTATTCAACAAAAAAAAATCTTCAATAAACGTGCATTTGATATTGTTATAACATTAAACAATGATTCATTATCTAGGGCTAATTTGTTTAAAGTTGCTAATCGATATTTTAACATAAGTGATTGGCAAAATTTCAAAAAAGTTACTGATGAGGTATTGATTAAGTCATTAGAAAAAAAAGACTCTGTTTTTATTTCAAAATCATATTCCTATATCGGGGATTATTTTAGTTCAAATGGGATTTCTGACAGCGCCTATGTTTTTTACTCTAAAGCTGAAAAGCTATATTCTAAGATTAATGATAATAATAGTTTAGCGAGAGTGCTCTTAAATAAAGCTTTATTGCAATTTAATGAAGATGATTTTTTAGGAAGTGAAAGAGCTGTGATAAAAGCTTTAAGAGCTGTAAAGGGAGCGAATTCAAATGACATAGTTTATGATTCTAATAATTTACTTGGAATTATATATAATGAACTCGAAGAATATGATAAGTCTATTGATTATCATACTAAAGCGCTAGCTAATGCTACTGATGATAAAATTCCATCTGTATATCAATCCAAGGCAACTTCGTTAAATAATATTGGATATGTTTACCAGAATTTAAAAAATTACCAAAAGGCTCAAAAATACTATCAAGAAGGATTAAGACAGAAAAATCTAAAATATGACAAGCCGTCTCTGTATGCCATGCTTTTGGATAATTTGGCTTATTCGAGATTCCGACTCAACGAAGGAAAAGAACTACCAGAGTTGTTTTTAAAATCTTTGAAATTGAGAGATAGTCTGAAATTAACTTCAGGTATTGTTGCGAATAAAATCCACCTTTCAGAATATTATAGCTACCACAAAGATAGCTTACAAGCGGTTCGATATGCAAGAGAAGCGCTTTCCTCAGCGCGCAACGATAAAAATTTTAGAAACGTTCTAGTCGCCTTAAAACAAATGGGAGTGGTAGAACCTCAAAACGCGTCGCTTTATTCCAAAGAATACATTCATATCAATGACAGCCTTCAAAAAGCAGAACGAAAAATGGGAGAAAAATTCTCTCGTATTGAATATGAAACCGATGTGATTAAAAGTGAAAACACCGATTTGGTGGTGCAAAACCGAAATTTATTTTATGTTTTTAGTATTTTGACATTAATGGGCGTTTTTACCTTTATTTTTGTCTCTCTACGCAATAAACATCGACTATTGATGTTTAAAGAACAGCAACAAATCGCCAATGGTGAAATATATAATTTGATGATTTCACAGCAAAATTCCATTGAAGAGAATCGAGCAAAGGAAAAGAAAAGAGTAGCCAGAGAATTACACGATGGCGTTTTAGGAAAAATGTTTGGGGTTCGAATGAATCTCGATACCATGAATACCGCTCAGGATGAGGATGCTATTAAAAGTCGATTGGAATATTTGGCCGAATTAAAGCAAATTGAACAAGATATTCGAGAGATTTCACATGATTTGAACAGGGAAAACACCGAATTAATTAATAATTTCGTTGTGATTCTGACCAATCTTATCGAAAATCAAAGGAAAGCTTTTAAAACGAAAATAGATTTTTCTTTGGATAAAAAAATTCAGTGGGAAGGTATTTCTAATGAAGTCAAAATTAATTTGTACCGAATTGTTCAAGAGGCATTACAAAATTGTAATAAATACGCTCAAGCGAAGGTAATAACGGTTAGCTTTGTAATGGAGGGAACTCAGGGAATTCGACTTTTTATTCAAGATAATGGAGTAGGATTTAATCTTAAAAAAATTAAAAAAGGAATCGGTCTACAAAATATTGAATTCCGAACCAAAGAATGTAGTGGTAAATTAGAAATAAAAACAAAACCTGATGAAGGAACGGCGCTAACCATTGAAGTGCCTATTGAACATAAAAAGTAAACATAATTAATGAATACAATGCCCCAAAACAATAATAACCTAACCACCAAAAATATTTTTATTGTAGACGATCATCCCTTTATCATTCAGGGTTACAAAAACGCCATAACGCGTTATCGCCCAAAAGAATATGAGTTTTTGATTGCCCAAGCCAAGGATTGCCAATCAGGATATGATGTAATTACCAATCCAGAAACAGTACCGTTTGATATCGCTTTTCTGGATATTAGTATGCCAGCTTACGAAGAAAAAGGAATTTTTTCGGGTGAAGATTTAGCCAAAGTGTTGATGGAGTACATGCCAAATTGCAAAATTATTTTGCTAACCATGTATAACGAAATATTACAAATTAAAACCATCATCAAAACTATTAATCCAATTGGATTGGTGATAAAAAATGATTTAACATTTGATGAATTACTATTTGCATTTGATAAAATCATTAAAAATGAAAAATATTATAGTCAGTCTATACTGGAAATGATCAGTCAATTGGAGCATGTAACGATCGAAATAGATCAGTTTGATAAAAAGATTTTATTTCAATTGTCAAAAGGGACCAAATTAGCCGATATTCCGCAATACGTACCTATTTCCTCGAGTGCAATTCAACGAAGAATGGAAGACATGAAAGTGTTACTAAAACTTAAAGATGCTTCAATTGAAGAGCTAGTAAAAGTGGCTAAGTCCAAGGGGTTATTGTTGTAACCTAATTCATAGAACACAAGAGGCTGTCCAAAAAGTAAGGACAGCCTTTTTTTTTGCTGTTTTTAATCTAAAATAGTATCTTAGAGTTGCACAAAAAACAAGCAATGGCTAAAGTAATATTTAAATCGCAATCGATCAATACTCCGGAACTTTTTCCGGTGAATATTTTTGATAAAATTCCAGAAAACCATCCTGTTCGCTTAGTTGACCAAGTTGTCAATTCATTGGATATCAATACCATTCTTAAGAAATATAAAGGAGGTGGCACCTCGGCTTACCATCCCAGAATGATGCTTAAGGTTTTGTTTTACAGTTATTTGAGCAACACTTATTCTTG
>CAUPCW010000076.1:0-15797 GCA_963509895.1 uncultured Flavobacterium sp. | reverse complement strand
TAAAAAAAACACTATTTAGTACAAATGAGAACAGATGCTTTTGCTTTAAGACACATTGGTCCAAGAGAGAATGACCTTCAACACATGTTGAAAACCATTGGAGTTGATTCTATAGAACGACTCGTTTATGAAACCCTTCCAAATGACATTCGTCTAAAAGCACCACTGCAATTGGATCCCGCAATGACAGAATATGAATTTGCGAATCACATTCAAGAATTAGGTAATAAAAATAAAGTTTTCCAAACTTATATTGGTTTAGGCTACCATCAAGCAATCGTTCCTGCTGTTATTCAAAGAAATATTTTTGAAAATCCAGGATGGTACACCGCTTACACACCTTATCAAGCCGAAATCGCGCAAGGTCGTTTAGAAGCAATTTTGAACTTCCAAACGATGGTTATCGAATTAACTGGAATGGAAATTGCCAATGCCTCACTTCTTGACGAAGGTACCGCAGCGGCTGAGGCTATGGCGTTACTTTTTGATGTAAGAACCCGCGATCAAAAGAAAAACAACACCAATAAATTCTTCGTTTCTGAAGAAATTCTACCTCAGACTTTATCGGTTTTACAAACACGTTCTACGCCAATTGGAATAGAACTAGTAGTGGGTAACCACGAAACTTTCGAATTCTCGGAAGCCTTTTTTGGAGCTATGTTGCAATATCCAGGTAAATTTGGTCAAGTACATGACTATTCACAATTTATCTCAAAAGCAGCAGCTAACGAAATAAAAGTGGCTGTAGCAGCAGATATTTTGAGTTTAACAAAATTGACGCCTCCAGGAGAAATGGGAGCCGCTGTGGTTATTGGTACTACACAACGTTTCGGAATTCCATTAGGATATGGTGGCCCTCACGCAGCATATTTTGCAACCAAAGACGAATACAAACGTTCTATGCCGGGAAGAATCATCGGCGTAACTGTTGATACAAATGGGAACCGTGCACTTCGTATGGCATTACAAACACGCGAACAACACATCAAACGTGACAAAGCGACTTCAAATATCTGTACGGCGCAAGTATTATTGTCTGTAATGGCGGGTATGTATGCGGTATATCACGGACCTAAAGGCTTACGCTATATCGCTAATAAAGTACACGCCGTGGCTGCAACAACAGCTAACGAATTGACCAAATTAGGATACGAGCAAACCAACAGCGCTTTCTTCGACACCATTGTGGTGAAAGCTGATTCTCAAAATATTAAAGCAGTAGCAGAACAAAATAACATCAACTTCTTCTATATCGACGAAGCAACGGTTTCTATTGCATTCAATGAAACTACCAGCATCGAAGATGTAGCAAAAATTGTTAGCATTTTCGCTGCCGCAAAAGGAAATCAAACTCCTGAAATCACTGAATTAACAGATACCAACCACTTCCCAGAAGAATTAAATAGAACGTCTTCGTTTTTACAACACGATGTTTTCAATAAGTACCATTCTGAGTCGGCTATGATGCGTTACATCAAAATGCTAGAACGTAAAGACTTATCATTGAACCATTCGATGATTTCTTTAGGCTCTTGTACTATGAAATTGAATGCAGCTTCAGAAATGTTGCCATTGAGCAACCCACAATGGAATAACATCCATCCTTTTGCTCCACTAGATCAAGCGCAAGGATACCAAGAAATGTTGCGCAAATTAGAACAACAGTTGAATGTTATCACAGGATTTGCTGGTACTACTTTGCAACCTAACTCTGGTGCACAAGGAGAATATGCAGGATTAATGGTGATTCGTGCCTACCACCAATCGCGTGGAGATCACCACAGAAACATCGCTTTGATTCCATCTTCAGCTCACGGAACCAACCCAGCTTCTGCAGCTATGGCGGGCATGAAAGTAGTGGTAACCAAAACTTTGGATAACGGAAACATTGACGTAGAAGATTTACGTAAAAAAGCGATGCTACACAAAGACAACCTTTCTTGTTTGATGGTGACTTATCCATCTACTCACGGGGTATTCGAAAGTGCTATCCAAGAAATCACCAAAATCATTCACGATAACGGTGGTCAAGTTTATATGGACGGTGCGAATATGAACGCTCAAGTAGGTTTAACCAATCCAGCAACTATTGGTGCTGATGTTTGCCACTTGAACTTACACAAAACTTTCGCTATCCCTCACGGTGGTGGTGGACCAGGTGTTGGACCAATTTGTGTAGCTCCTCAATTAGTTCCATTTTTACCAACAAACCCAGTAATACCAACAGGAGGAGAACATGCAATTACCGCTATTTCTGCTGCTCCTTGGGGATCTGCTTTAGTTTGCTTGATTTCTTATGGATACATTTCAATGTTAGGTGCTGAGGGATTAAAATCGGCTACTGAACATGCTATTTTAAATGCCAACTACATCAAAGAAAAACTAAACGGTCACTATGACACTTTATATTCTGGTGAAATGGGTCGTGCCGCACACGAAATGATTTTAGAATGCCGTCCTTTCAAACAAAAAGGGATCGAAGTAACTGATATCGCTAAACGTTTGATGGATTATGGTTTCCATGCCCCAACCGTTTCTTTCCCAGTTGCTGGAACCTTAATGATCGAACCAACCGAAAGTGAAAACTTAGAAGAATTGGATCGTTTCTGTGATGCTATGATTTCAATCAGAAAAGAAATCGAAGCAGCAACCATCGAGGACAGTAATAATGTACTGAAAAATTCACCTCATACATTAGCTATGCTAACAGCTGAAACTTGGGATTTCCCATACAGCAGAGAACAAGCTGCCTTCCCCTTAGAGTATATTGCCGAAAACAAATTCTGGCCTACTGTGCGCAGAGCCGATGACGCTTTTGGAGATAGAAATTTAGTTTGTAGCTGTGCTCCTATCGAAGCGTATATGGAGAGTTAAAAACTTTTCTTTTTAAATATTTTATTTAACCCGACAGCTATTCACTGTCGGGTTTTTTATTGGTATATTTTTTTTAATCGCATAAGAAGGATTCTTTAAAAAAATAAAACCGATTAATTTCAATCGTTTGAAATTAGGTAAAAAACGAAATTCTTTAAAAAATAAACAATATTTGAACAAAAAAATTGTTATTTCATAATTATATGCATGCATAGTAATTTTTATGGCTCGAATTATTTTTTAATGTTTAATTTAGCTCAGATTATACCAAAAATACCCTGATGAAAATACAAATAACTGGAATTGGAAGCTACATTCCTACCCTTAAAATTCACAACACCGATTTTGACAAACATGTCTTTTTAAACGAAGACGGATCTGCTTTTGCTTATCCAAATGATGTGGTGATTGATAAATTCAAAGGAATCACAGGCATCGAAAAACGTCGTTATGCAGAGAACCATTTAAACTCCTCAGACTTAGCTTATTTTGCTTCACAAAAAGCAATAGAAGACGCCAAAATTGACCCAGAAACAATTGATTATATTATCTATGCACATAATTTTGGAGATGTAAATCACGGAACCATTCAAGCAGATACCCTACCTAGTTTAGCGACTAGAGTAAAAAATAAATTACAAATTAAAAATCCAAAATGCGTAGCTTACGATATTCTTTTCGGCTGCCCCGGATGGATAGAAGGCGTGTTGCAAGCCAATGCTTTTATCACTTCTGGAATGGCCAAACGTTGTTTAGTCATTGGAGCCGAAACCCTATCAAGAGTGGTAGATGCGCACGACAGAGACTCCATGATATATGCAGATGGCGCTGGAGCAGCTATTATCGAAGGCTCAGATTCTGAAACGGGTATGCTCTCATACGAGAGTGGTACTTTTGCCATAGACGAAGCCAATTATCTATTTTTCGGCAAATCATACAATCAAGATTTAAATCCCAACACGCGTTATATCAAAATGTATGGACGCAAAATATACGAATTTGCATTAAGTAAAGTCCCCGCAGCGATGAAAAGTTGTTTAGACAAAAGCGGTATTGACATTAGTGACGTGAAAAAAATTCTAATTCATCAAGCTAACGAGAAAATGGATGAGGCTATTATTCAACGTTTCTACAAGCTCTACAAGCAATCACCTCCTGTAGGCATTATGCCCATGAGCATACATGAATTAGGCAACAGCAGTGTCGCGACTGTTCCTACCCTATTCGACTTACTCACCAAAGGACAAATCGAAAATCACGAAATCCACAAAGGAGACGTCATAATGTTTGCCTCTGTTGGAGCCGGAATGAATGTCAACGCCTTTGTATATCGTTACTAGTAGCGATTAGTAACTAGTCCTAAGTCCTTAGCTCAAATTGTGCTAATCACTAATCACTATGGACTAATCACTATTTTTCAGGAGCCAATCCAGCTATCCACTACAAGTCCTCGCCCTGTCGTTTATTTTTACAAGGCGCCTCAAGAGCTTCTTTTAGTCGCTTTGATGCACCAGCAAAAATTAAACCCCAGTGCTGTGGGCTTTTCGTTTTTATCTAGGCTATACCATGCCTTCAAAACACATATAATTTGTATATTTGCGCCTTGTTTCCAAAAGGTCAACACCCATACTATGTACGAAAAAACATTTCCCAATAAACGATTCAAGCATACTTTAGAATTTTTACAAAAACACATCACTACCCAAGAAACCATTTTTGACTTAGGCGTTCCCAACCCTTTCTCAAAAATCATGGAAGAAAATGGATATACCGTAAAAAACACCACTGGCGAAGATTTAGACAACAATCAAAACGCCTTGCAAACTGAAAACTATACAGTTTTTACCGCCTTCGAAATCTTTGAACATTTATTGAATCCTTATACGGTTTTGCAAAATGTAAAATGCAACAAATTATTGATTTCAATCCCTCTTCGTTTATGGTTTTCACCTGCTTATCGAAGCAAAACTGATATGTGGGACAGACATTACCACGAATTTGAAGATTGGCAATTGGATTGGTTGTTAGAAAAAACAGGATGGAAAATTACCGCAAGAGAAAAATTTACGCATCCCGTAAAAAAAATAGGATTCCGTCCGCTATTGCGTTTTTTCACCCCAAGATATTACATTGTTTACGCTGAAAAGAGCCCCCTAACCCCCAAAGGGGGAATAAAATAAATAGAAATAAATTTATTTTCATGAATAACACTAAATCAGAAACCATATCAAACTCCCCCCTCGGGGGTTGGGGGGCTTACTACATCGTCATACCTTCTTATAACGAAGAAGCTTTAATAGGTTTGACACTGCAATCGCTGATTTCGCAAACGGTTTTGCCTTCAAAAATTGTAGTGGTCAATGACAATTCAACTGATAGAACTGCCGAAGTTGTATTGGAATTTGCTAAAAACAATCCCTACATCAGTTTGGTCAACAAATCATCAGAAAATATACATCTGCCAGGAAGTAAAGTCATTCAAGCTTTTGAAAAAGGATTCGAAACCTTGGACAACAACTATGATTTAATTGTAAAGATTGATGCCGATTTAATATTTCCTTCCAATTATTTTGAAACCATTATTAAACATTTCAAATCCGATGAACGCATTGGAATGGTGGGTGGTTTTTGCTACATCGAAAAAAATGGGGAGTGGATATTAGAAAATTTAACCGACAAAGACCATATTCGTGGTGCGTTAAAAGCTTATCGAAAAGAAACTTTCAAAAAAATTGGAGGGCTAAAACCAGCTATGGGTTGGGATACCGTAGACGAGTTGTTATGCAAGTTTTACAATTGGAAAGTAATCACCGACGAAAGTTTGCATGTAAAGCACCTCAAACCAACTGGTGCAAGCTATAACAAAGCCGCTAGATACAAACAAGGTGAAGCTTTTTATAGCTTGGGTTATGGATTTATCATTACAGCTATTTCATCATTAAAATTGGCAATGCGAAAAGGGAAACCCCTTCTTTTTATAGATTACATAATGGGTTATTGGAAAGCAAAATCATCCGGAAAACCATTATTTGTAACAGCAGAGCAAGCCAAATTTTTTAGAAACTACCGCTGGAAAAAAATGAAAGAAAAACTGTTTTAACAAGCAGTTGAAAACTAATTACTATTTTTGGTACTATTTTACAACCTATGATGCTAATTCGCTACATCTCACAAATCGGGAAATACTTCCTGATGATCAAAGAAATCTTCATCAAACAAACCAAATGGTCTGTGATGAAGAACCTCATTTTTAAAGAAATCGACGACCTCATCATCAACTCATTGGGAATCGTTTGTTTCATTTCGTTTTTCGTTGGCGGTGTAGTTTCTATTCAAACCGCATTAAACTTAACCAATCCGTTAATTCCAACGTACCTAATTGGTTTTGCTACAAGACAATCGGTAATTCTAGAATTTGCACCTACCTTTATTTCAGTGATTATGGCTGGTAAAATGGGCTCGTTTATTACTTCAAGCATAGGCACAATGCGCGTTACAGAACAAATAGATGCGTTAGAAGTAATGGGAGTAAATTCGCTGAACTATCTCGTTTTTCCTAAAATAGTTGCACTACTATTGTATCCGTTTTTAATTGGTATTAGTATGTTTTTGGGTGTTTTTGGAGGATGGATGGCAGCCGTTTACGGAGGTTTTACGTCAAGTGAATCGTTTATTACAGGAGTACAATTGGAATTTATTCCATTTCACATCACTTACGCATTTATCAAAACCATTATTTTCGCTATGCTTTTAGCCACAATTCCATCTTTTCATGGCTATTACATGAAAGGTGGGGCCTTAGAAGTAGGTAAAGCAAGTACGGTTTCCTTTGTATGGACATCCGTATGTATTATTACTTCAAACTATATTTTAACACAATTATTACTTGGTTCATGATAGAAATCAAAAACATAGAAAAATCATTTGGCGGTAGTAAAGTTTTGAAAGGCGTATCTTGTCTTTTTGAAGCAGGTAAAACCAACCTAATCATTGGTCAAAGTGGATCTGGAAAAACGGTGTTGTTAAAAAGTCTATTGGGAATTCATTCTCCTGAAGAAGGAACTATCTCATTTGATGGCAGAATCTACTCAGAATTATTACCTGAAGAAAAAAGAGAACTACGTACAGAAATTGGAATGGTCTTTCAAGGAAGCGCCTTGTTTGATTCTATGACAGTTGCCGAAAACGTAGGCTTCCCTCTTCAAATGTTTACGCACAATAGTGTTTCTGAAATTAAAGATCGCGTTGATTTTGTTTTAAAAAGAGTCAACTTGATTGATGCTCATAAAAAATTACCGTCAGAAATATCAGGTGGAATGCAAAAAAGGGTGGCTATTGCTCGTGCGATAGTGAATAACCCAAAGTATTTATTTTGTGATGAACCCAACTCGGGTTTGGACCCAAATACCTCAACCATCATTGATAATTTGATCAAAGAAATCACCGAAGAATACAATATTACCACAGTAATTAATACGCACGACATGAACTCTGTGATGGAAATAGGAGAAAACATCCTATTCCTAAAAAACGGAATCAAAGAATGGCAAGGCACCAAAGAAGAAATTTTCAGAACAGACAACCAAGCCATAGTGGACTTTGTGTACTCCTCTAACTTATTCAAAAAAGTAAGGGAAGCTTACTTGAAAGGATAAAAAAAGAGGCTAGATTTTTAATCCAGCCTCTTTTTTTTACTTCATTAATTTATTGGCAATCAATTTTATATCTTGTTCTTTACTTTTAGGGTAGATCAACAACACATCTTCTTTATCTACAATAATAAAATCATGCAATCCATCAATCACCACTGTTTTTTTGGTTGCCGTTCGAATAATATTATGAGAAGCATTTTCTAATAATACCTTTGCATTGACCACTGCATTATCTTGTTTGTCTTTGGGTAATTTATCGTAAAGTGACCCCCAAGTTCCTAAATCATTCCAATCGAAAGTAGCTGATAAAACAAAAGTGTTTTTTGCTTTTTCCATGATGGCATAATCTATCGAGATGTTTTCTGCTAATGGATAATATTCTTTTATGAAATCATTTTCTAAAGCGGTATTATAACTACTGTAACCTTCCATAAAATGAGCTAACATTGCTGGCTGAAAGGCTTCGAAAGCTTTTAGAATAGAAGGAATACTCCAAATAAAAATCCCAGCATTCCATAAAAAGTTGCGGCTTTGAATAAACTTTCTAGCAGTAGGATAATCGGGTTTTTCACGAAACTGAACTACTTTTTTAATTGGTCTACTATCTAATTTATCATACTCGATGTAGCCATAACCCGTATTTGGAAAAGTTGGTAAAATACCCAAAGTCATTAAGGTGTCTTCCTTTTCGCATAAATCAAAAGAGAGTTGCATGTTTGCAATAAATTGCACTTCATCTTCAATCCAGTGATCAGTTGGAGCCACTACTACCACAGCATTCGGGTTTTGTTTTTTGATCTTAAGAGAAGCAAACAAAATACAGGGTGCAGTATTTCGCATGGCTGGCTCCAAGACAATTTGCTCTTGACTCACCATGGGCAATTGCTCAAGCACTATACTGTTATAGGCTTCGTTGGTAAGAATAAGAATGTTTTCTTTTGGAATTAGCTTAGACAATCGACTGAAAGTTTTTTGAATAAGTGTCTCTCCAGTTCCCAACATATCATGAAACTGTTTAGGAAATTCGGTGGTACTTACCGGCCAAAACCGAGACCCCACGCCTCCGGCCATCAAAATGGCATAATAATTTTTATTCATAGTATTTCGCTTTAAATAGAAAAAAGGACAACAGTTAATGCGGCAACAATTCTACTTCAGCATTAGGATTAAACAAATACATACGTTTTGAACTCAGTTCTAAACATTCATATCGTTTGGTTCTTAATGCGCCTTTTTGGAAAATTTTCCCATTATGAATTCTAAAAATGCTTCCATAAGGAATCTCAAAGATATAGTTTTTATCGTTTTGTTGGTCAAACTGTTTTAGAGCCAATGCTAAAGTAGCATCGGTATCACTACTTGCTGCAGGATTTTTAAAATGTCTTGCTAATAATGGCAATAAGTGATTGGGAAAAATCTCAGGTCTAATATAGGGAACCATTAAGCGCTGAAAGGTATATTTCCATTCTACACCATGGGGTTTAATCTGTCGACCAAATTTTTCAAAAGCCACCAAATGAGCAATCTCATGGATTAACGTAATCAAGAAACGGTATTTATTTAAGCTAGCATTAACCGTGATTTCATGTTTTCCGTTACTTCCCTTGCGATAATCCCCATGGCGTGTAACACGTTCGTTGACAATTTTTAAATGCACTTGATTTGCAACAATCAGTTCGAAAGCTGGCTTTACGGCGTGTTCTGGCAAATATTTTAAAAGAGTGTCTGACAAATTGAGTTATGAATTATGAATTATGAATTATGAGTTATGAATTATGAGTTATGAATTATGAGTTATGAATTATGAGTTATGAGTTATGAGATATGAGTTGTGAGCTAGAAAGATTGAGTTATTAGTTTTTCTTTGACGTAATTATTATACTTCTAATGATTTTTAAAACTTCATTACTTTGCTGATGAATTAAATTAAACTCATTTTCGGTAATATAATTTGTTTCTTTTAAAAGTTCTAACCAGTACATTGTTTCATCACATTCTTTTTGAGAAATAGATAATTTATGAATAAAATCAGCTTTGCTTTGGGCATTTATAGCTTCACGAACATTTGCACCAACAGACGTTACAGAACGTAAAAACTGTTTACTCATTACAAATTCTTTCTTTTCAGCAACTAAATATTTATAAAAATTAACACCTCTTATCGCTAATTCAAAACTTTTTGTTTTAATAATACTTTCACTCATATCTTAAAATTCATAACTCATAACTCATAATTCATAATTTATAACTTATAACTCCTACGGATTACTCGTAGTGACTTGCAGTACTTTTCCGTTGTAGTATTTGTTTCCAGTAAGTGTAAAATCAAAGATATATTCTGCCATTTCTACAGCCGAAAGCGGAGCCTGATACCCCGGAAAAGCTTCTTCAAGCATTTCGGTTTGAACCGCTCCTAATGCCAAAACATTGAAAGCAATACCTTGTTCTTTATATTCCTCAGCCAATAATTCTGATAACGTAATCACTGCACCTTTGCTTGAACTATAAGCCGCTAAGCCTGCAAATTTCAAACTGCCTTGCACGCCTCCCATAGAGCTAATTGTTACTACGTGACTTCCTTTTTGCAAATAAGGCAATACGATTCGCGTAAGATTTGCGACTGCAAAAACATTGACGCTATAAATCGCTTCAAAATCAGCTTGGGTGATCGAGGCAAAAGGCTTATTCAATAAAGCGCCAGCGTTGTGAATCAAGGCGTCTACCTTTTTCCAGCTACTATCAAGAAAATCTGTCACTTGATACAAATCCTGTTCGGTAGATAAATCGATAGACAAGCAAGTGATGTTTTCGTTTTCGATTAAAGCTTGAGGTGTTTTTCTTGAAATGGCCAAGACTTGATGACCTGCATTGGCGAATTGTAAAGCTAACTCATATCCTATACCTCGTGAAGTTCCTGTGATGATAATATTTTTCATAAAGCAAAAATAAGCAAAAGACCTAAAAAAAAAGTACATTTGAAATCAATTGACTTATAAAACACCAAAGATGCAGCTCCCAATTGATTTTGTTATTGCCACTCTTGATGACATTCCAAGTGTATTGTCCTTACAAGATAAATACTTAGTGACTCATTTGTCTGATGAAGAAAAAAAGGAAGGATTCGTAACTACTCCTTTCACTGTTGAACAATTACAATTTGTAATATCGAATAAAGGTTTGTTTTTGGCTAAAAATGGTACAGAAACGATTGCCTACATTTTTGGAGCCAGTTGGGAATTTTTCAAACAATGGCCTATTTTTGATTACATGACGACGCTGTTTTCGCAATTTCAATTCAAAAATTTCACAATTACTACCTCCAATAGTTTTCAGTATGGACCAATTTGTATTGACAAAAAATTTCGCGGTTCGGGTTTAATCTTTCCCCTTTTTGAATTTATGAGAATTCATATGAAAGACAACTATCCTTTAGGAGTCACCTTCATCAACAAGATTAATATTCCTTCTTTTAAGGCGCATACAGAAAAATTAAAATGGGAAGTAATCGATGAATTCAATTTTAACAATAATAGCTATTTTGTTCTAGCTTACGATATGCGACAAAAAGAGATGCATTCATCTTAACTTAAGTATTTTTGGTAGACTTTTTTTATTTGAAAAATAGCCAAAACCACAAAGAAAATAGGAATAAAAACCGGTAAGATATAAGAAGTGAAGGAGAAATTTTTTTGCGCAAGCGAATCCAACACTACAATCGCTAGAAGCATGCCTAAAAAAGTACCAATTATAATACCCAGAAGATAAAAATGTTGGAGTTGGCGGGTCAAAACAATACGGTTGGCGTTGACCAAATATAAATTCCATCCCACCCAAAACGGAATTTGCAAAAAATTTAACGCACACAATACCAATCCTATAAAAAAAGAAGAATACGCCACATACTCCTTCAAAAAATCAACAGAGGCAACCGAATCATTGGAACTCAACCGAAACACCACAGCCAATCCTAGTAGAAAAAAAATGGCTAAAAAATCAATATTCTTCATCCATTTTTTATTTGCTACCAACTGATTGACAAAAAAAATAGTTCCGTAAACTACCACTACTTCTACCAAAATGACACCTAATAGATAAAGCATCAATGATTGCCATTTGGAATGCCCCAAAATAGCCACCCCAACAATATTGAGATATCCTAAAGGAAGCGATCCAAGGAAACTTACAAGAAATCCAAAAAAAACATTCTTAAGCATTGGCATCGGTTAAAAATTAATTATTTTTTTGTTTTGTTCCAAATGCATGCGATACTGTTGCATTCCTTCAGCATGACTCAAATAAGGAAAACCTAATTGATGATTGGCTACACTAATTTGGAACATATAGGTAATATGTCTCGCTAACTCTTTCCAAGCAAACCAAAGCGAATGTTTGGGGTCATAAATATGAGTGGGTTCGCTAGCGGCGCCGTTCAACTCAACAATCGAAAAATTAATACCCTGTTCTAATTCCTCAAAATCGTTATACATAACGTCCAAACGACCAAAGTAAAACCCTGGAATTTGAACACATAATGCGTCTATTGTTGCATTCAACTTCTCAGTAATTAAGTTGCTTGCATCGATAAACTTGGCTCCACGGGCGTGATTCCCATAAGGTACTAAGTTTCGCTTCTCACCTTTAGACACAATCTCCTCAAGTTTTTTGCCATACTCTTTTTGCAAGGCTTTCAATTGTATGGCATAACGGGGATTCATTTGTAGCAATTGAGTAATGGTCGAAACACCGTCTCCTTCGACAATC
The DNA here is from genome assembly GCA_963509895.1 of uncultured Flavobacterium sp. Classification (GTDB taxonomy): domain Bacteria; phylum Bacteroidota; class Bacteroidia; order Flavobacteriales; family Flavobacteriaceae; genus Flavobacterium. The sequence continues at coordinate 3,510 of CAUPCW010000076.1, read as the reverse complement.
AAAAATTCTTTAGCCACAATTCCAGTGATTCTACCTGACTTTTCGTGTGGAAACCGTACGTAAAAAATACCCACTTCGTTCGAAAACGGAATTAAATTTTGAATTAAAAAATCAAAATCTGCTTGGGCTATATAACTTTTTAAATCGGTTAAGGTTTCAATTTTTTTCACCCCAGAACCTCTCAAACCAATATCGGGTTTAGCGATAAATGGGAATACAATTTTTTCTTTTTCGATACGCTTCAAAATAGTCTGTACAGCAGTGCCATTAGAAATTAAAAGGGTTTCTGGATATTCCTTTTTTGGAATTAAATTATAAATGGCTTTTTTGGATTCCATCATAAACCCCCCATTTTTAATGGAAGGATTAGCGGCATTAAAGAAAAAAATAGAACGTGCTCTTAGGGCATAATACGTCCAAAGAAAATAAATAGGGAAATAAACCACTTGAAATGGCCAATATTCCCAATGAAAAAGCTTGTGCAAAAATAACTTCAATTTTGAGGATTTAAATGATAATAAAACTTGTGGTTTGACTTTGCTGTTGCAAAAGATCGTGGTATTCTACTGTGACTTTATTCGTCTCAATAACCGTTTGAGTGATGCTTGTTGTTTTCAAAACACTGTTCCTGTCAATGACCAAACTAAATTCTTTATTATTACCTTGGGTGGATTGATGAAAATGCAACACCTCTTCAGGGCTTGGATTAGGATTTTCTTGGATAAAAAACTCAAACCATTGATTACGAAGTGTTCGAATTTCTGGAGTATACAAAGTTGCCGAGGACCAAATATATTGTTCCGAAATGGATAATTCTTGTTGAGTTTTTACTTTCCCATTCCAACGCAACTGAAACAATTTTTGGTTTTCAAAAACCACCAAAGTAAAAGGTTCGACAACACTTAAATCGAGGATTTCCCATTCTTCAATAGCATCACTCGCACTACAAATTTCCAATGTAATCAAGCCTCGACTTTTTCCGTAATGGGGTTGTACTTCGTGTTTTTCTTCAGCTCCATTAAGCAAAACTACCACCATTCCATCTTCCGAAACGGCAAACCAAGTACCACCAGCTTTTGGGTCTTTGGGAAACAGCACTACTTTTCCGTTATAACAATAGCGTTTGGGCGCAATTGCTGGGCGATTTACTTGTTCATCCCTATTAGAAGTAAGGATTACTTTTCCGTTGGTGCGAACAAAACTTACTGTGCACATTGTTTTCTATACTCAATGGTAGAACGTGCCACGCCAAAATTATCGTCGATCGCAATCGCCTGACAATGCAACAACCCCACTTTTATTAAGGCTTGATGGTGAATGCAATGTTCTAAATTGTACAAAAGTTCTCTGATGTAATTGCTTTCGATAGTAATCGCTTGTCCATCTATTACTTGTTGTAAAACCAAAGGCTTATTTTCTAAGTCTAAGTTGGCTTTTACTTCCTCAATCTGAGTGATGGCAAAAAAACTATCGGTTTGAATTTGTTTGTTTCGGGCTCTCAAATCATAATTCACGACACCAGAATAGTATTGCTTTTGCAAGCATTGATACATTTCGATGATGTGACGCGTATGTTCTCCAATACTAGCTCCGCTAAGTTCAGGACAAGGAAATGTATAATTCGCTTCGGACAACTGCTCCAAAAGACCAATTAATTCATTCAAACTATTTTTTATAGAGGCAATCAACATATTAAAATTTCATTTTTAACAAATTAAAAATCTGATCTTTATAAATAAAAACCAAAGCGGCCGAACAAATAAACGTAATTAAAGCCAAAATAAAAAGTGTCCCTCCATCATTTTGTACCTCATATCCTAAAATCAAAATATGTGACGCAATAGCGCCTAACATTACTCCGCAACTCAATAGAGCGCCTACTAAAGTAGTTCTTGGAATCAGCAATAAAACGGCTGCAATTAGCTCCGCTACGCCAGAACTAATTCTTCCAAAAGGTTCGATGCCTAAGGTGGAGAAAATATAAACACTTTCTGGTGCCCCAGTAAACTTAAAAAACAAGGTTTGAAGCAAAATCCCAGCGGCTATCAAACGCAAAACCCAAGGTAAAAGATTGGTTTTCATATATATAAAATTTATTTTTCAGTAGTTATGTATGCTAGGGTTTGCCAATTCACTTCGCTTGGGTCGCCTTATATTTATCATTGCTTACTTATGCAAACTCATTAGCAATGGCGATTTCATACTAATTTATTTAATGCTTTTTTTCCAATTCAAATCAGCCTTAGCTTTCAATTGGCTTTCTTCTTTATTCCAACTTTTCAAAGTATTATTAAAAAAGGCATTATAAAACAGATACAATTTGCCTTCTATAATCTTGAAAGTTTCGGGATTGATTTCCACTTTTTCACCCGAACTTCCCATGGCATAAGCACACCAACCTCCGTATTGTGGTTCAAAACCCGCTGGATTTTTGGCGAAACTATCTTTATTGGTTGGCGAGGAGAAATAATAGGTAACCCCTTCGTAAGTAGTCGCCAAAGCTGCTTTACCCTTTACAGCTTTGTTTTGTTTGAAGTACGCCACAGGATCATACCCCTGAATCGCTACTTTTTTTTCTAAATTAAATTCTGCCACACGTTTAGTAGTGCTTTGAGCAAAAGTCGTAGCCGTTGTAAAGGCCAATAACAATAGTACAAGTATATTTTTCATTTCGTTCATTTTTAAATTGTTATTTTCTTGTGGTACAAATGTATTGAGTGGACTATTTACCTTTTGTCCGTTAGTTTACATTTGAAAGAAAATAATAAAAAAATTGCCCAAAATAGATCTGTTAAAACACTTTACAAAAAACTCCGCCCAGAACTGACGGAGTTTCATATTTGATTGAACTCAACTAGTTTTATTAAAAAACACCTCTACAAAAACTAGTGTAAAGCTTTGGCAACAGCCACCAATAATTCTGAAGAAATTCTATTTTTAAAATCAGGTGTGATGTGTTCAAACTGAATCAGTCCATTGGTTCCGACAAAGAAAACTGCAGGAACAGGCAAGAAAGTAGTATTTACTCCTTCGGACCCTTTGGTAATAATAGGTTTGTAGTTTTCTGGTGCTTGAAAAGCCAGTCCCATCGCTTTGGACAATTCTCCTTTGCTATCCGATAATAGCAAATAATTCAATTTTACTTTTTCGTCCGTTTGAAGTAATGCCGCGGGCGCATCTGGGCTCACTGCAATGATTTGAAAACCTAACGCCAACAACTCTTGTTCATTTTGCCCTAATGCTGCCAATTGAATGTTGCAATACGGACACCATCCGCCTCGGTAAAAAACCAAAAGTGTTTTTTGTTTTTGGATAATTTCAAGAAGGTTTACCGTTTTCCCTTCTGAAGAAAGTAAGGTAACTGCTGGAATTTTTTCGCCAATCAATAATGGAGCAATCTCCAAAGCCGTTTTTGGAAGTTCGTTTTGTGCATTTGAGATTCCGACAATTGAAATAAACGCTAATACAAGTAATTTTTTCATAGTTTAAAATTTAATACTTCAAAACTAC
>CAUPCW010000075.1:0-16209 GCA_963509895.1 uncultured Flavobacterium sp. | reverse complement strand
GAAAAGAGTTCGTGAACTCGTTAGGATACTGATTGACCAACTCGATTCGGTTGGGATTTTGGGTGGCTTTGTGCGTATGTAAATTGAAATACTTCATTTAGTCGTGAAACTTTTTTACTCCTGCATTTATGGCTACTGGCACATCATTTTCAAGTGGAACTATGGGACAAGAATACTTGTGATTGTAGGCACAGTAAGGATTGTAAGCCGTATTGAAATCGATAAAAATGGTATCAGTTGTTGGGATTTTCAAATCGATGTAGCGTCCGCCGATGTAACTTTCTTTACCGCAAGTCAGGTCAGAAAAAGGTAAAAACAAGTAGTCAACGTATTCTTTCTTTTTAGAAAGTTCGATGTTTTGATAAATATTGAGTACCAAAGCTTTTCTGTCGATGGTGAAATGCGCTTCTCCGAATTTAATATACAAGGGTTTTCTTGTCGTAGAGGTTTTCATTTCGAACACTTTTTCATTAGGCGTACGAACGAAACGAGCTTCAATTTGCAAGTTGGGATTGTAAGGAAAAAAATCTAAACTTTTGAAAACGGCTAAATCCTCTTTGAGCAAGGGACTTTTTTCAGGGGAAGCATATTCTGCATTATGTTCTTTTTGGAATTTTTCTACGGCTTCGCTACCTTTTTGAGTTTGTCCGAAAGTCCAATTTGAGCAAATAATCATCAATACAAGCAATGCTTTTTTCATTTTTGAATCGTTTTTGGCAAAAATAACTTAAAGTTATCAGCCTGCAAAGCGCTTCCAATCAAAGTTACTACCTTTGGAAAAACGAAAAAAAAGATGCTGACCACTGCCATTCAACGCTATTTTGATAATTACCGAGGCTTTTCGAGAGAAATTTGGATTCTTACTTTGATGACTTTTATCAATCGAGCTGGAACCATGGTGTTGCCTTTTTTATCCAAATACTTAAAAGAAGACCTTGGTTTTTCGTTTGGCCAAGTCGGTTGGATTATGGTATGTTTTGGCTTAGGCTCAATGCTGGGTTCTTGGCTAGGTGGTAAACTCTCTGACAAAATTGGGTTTTACAAAATAATGATTTTCAGTTTATTCACTACTGGAGTGTTGTTTTTCTTCGTTCAATATGTCACTTCCTTTTGGGGATTATGTTTCAGTATGTTTTTTATAATGGCTATCGCCGATATGTTTCGACCCGCAATGTTTGTTTCGTTAGGCACTTATGCTAAACCAGAAAATAGAACTAGAGCCTTGACATTAGTGCGATTGGCCGTAAACCTTGGATTTGCAGCTGGACCAGCGCTGGGCGGTTTAATCATTATGGGGATGGGTTACCAAGGCTTGTTTTGGGTAGATGGTACTTCGTGTATTGTTTCTATTTTGATTTTTGCCCTTTTGGTAAAGGAAAAGAAAAGCACTATCGACAAAGAAAAACTGAAAGAAATCAATGCTACAAGAATATCAGTGTTCAAAGACACGGTTTTTTGGGTATTTTTATTTGTTTGTTTCATCACTGCGGTATTATTTTTTCAATTGTTTACTACTTTGCCTTTGTATCACAAGGAGCAATTTGGATTGACTGAATTTCAAAGCGGATTGCTACTGTCCTTGAATGGATTGATTATCTTTTTCCTAGAAATGCCTATCGTAAGTGTCTCCCAACGAAAAAACATAAACAAACTCAAAATCATTCTTTGGGGTTGCGTTTGTATGTCAATTAGTTTCCTTGCGTTGTTGTTCAATTTTTGGGTGGGCTTTTTAGTGATTAGCTTACTGTTTATCACCTTTGGAGAAATGTTCATCTTTCCTTTTTCGAATTCTTTTGCTTTGAGCCGAGCTCCCAAGGGACACGAAGGACGTTATATGGCACTTTTTACGATGAGTTTTAGTTTGGCTCATATCATTAGTTCCAAAACTGGAATGGATATCATTAGTCGATTTGGCTACCAAAACAATTGGATTTTTATGGCTTTCTTGGGTGCGTTATCCATTTTTGGTTGTGCTTGGGTGATGCGATTGGTTAAAAAAGAAAACCAATAACTCCTTATTTTACTGCATTTTGAGAAATTAATTTTTTAACTAACTTAAAATTTAGTTAAATAACTATATTTTTAGTTTGTCAACTATAAAAATAGTTGTAAGTTTGTTTTGTCATTATATCAAACGTAATCAAGATGCAAAAATTAACCAACAAGGAAGAAGAAATTATGCACATTTTATGGAAGCTTAAAAAAGCTTTTGTAAAAGAAATTCAAGCAGAAATCACAGAAGAACAACCCCACTACAACACCCTTTCTACCATTGTTAGAAATCTAGAAGAGAAAGGATATGTGTCGCATAACGCCTTTGGAAATACCCATCAATATTTCCCTGTCGTTAAGATTGAAGACTATCGCAAGAAATTTATGTCGAATGCCATAGAAACATTTTTTGGTAGTTCCTACAAAAATATGGTATCGCAATTTGCGAAAGAAGAAAAAATATCTGCTGAAGAGTTGCGAGAAATATTAGCGATGATCGAACAAAAATAAGCGCTATGGAAACCATCTATCCCTACTTACTAAAAGCAAGCGGTTTGATTGCCTTATTTTATTTGGCTTACTATTTCTTGTTACGAAAAGAAACCTTTTTTACGGCCAATCGCTTTTTCTTACTCGCTGGTCTAGGAACAGCCGTGGTACTGCCACTATTTTACATTACCAAAATTGTTTGGGTAAACCCTACTCCACTCACTTTTCCGATTTCTGAACTGCCACTACAACAAGCCGCTCCTGAGAAAACCTTTGAAATAAATTGGTATTTGACTGCCATAGTGATTTATATAGTAGGTTCTGCTTTGTTTTTTATCAAATTCGGTATGGATTATTGGAGTTTGAATCGCGTGTTATATAAAACCAAAGCGCAACAACAAGCCGACTTCAAACTGATTGATGTTCAAGAGAAAATAGCACCTTTTTCGTATTTCAACACGATAGTTTTCAATTCTTCTTTGTACTCACCATCAGAGTTACAAAGTATTTTAGAACACGAAAAAGTCCATAGCGAACAGCATCACACCATAGATGTTTTGATTATTCGCTTTTTTAGTATCGTATTTTGGTTCAATCCTTTTATTTGGCTATACCAAAGAGCCATACTACAAAACCTTGAATTCATTGCAGATAGCGAGGCTACAAAACGACTTCACGACAAAAAGGCCTATCAAATGGCACTTGTAAAAATAACAACACACGAAAATTGTGTTGCCCTTACCAATCATTTTTATCAATCATTAATCAAAAAACGAATCGTTATGTTAAACAAAAATCAATCAAAAAAATGGAATTCTTGGAAGTATGTACTGATACTTCCAGCATTAATCGCCTTTGTACTTATTTTCCAAATTAAGGTTTTGGCACAAGAGAAAACAATAACAAACACCACAACATCCAAATCAACAACTGAAGATATTATCTTAGTCATTGATAAAAACACTTCTGATGCCAAATTAAAGCAAGAAGCACAATTAATGAAAGACCTACACGGGATTACTCTAAAAATTTCTAAAGTTAAGCGTAATGCGAACCAAGAAATTACAGGAATCAAAGTACAATTTGATGACAAAAGCGGTAACGAAGGAACCAATCAAGTAGATAGCGATCGTCCGATTTCCCCTATTACATTTATAAAAAACACGGATAGTAACGGAAAATCAAGCATTGGATTTTATACTGGAAAAGCCAATCTGAGAGGAAAAATCAGTAAACGAATGGTAATAAATTCTTCAGACGACGAAGAATCAAACTTTGAGTATTCTTTTAGTGGTGACGAAGATGATGTAACACCACCTGATGCTCCAAGTGTACCAGATGTAGAAGACGTACCAGATGCGCCAAACGCACCAAAAGTTCAAATCCAAAAAAGAGTAATCGTAACCAAAAGTAAAAATGGTGAAAAACCAATTGTCTACATCAATGGAAAAAGAGTGGATACTGACAAAGATTTCAATTTAGAAAAGGTAGACCCCAATAGTATTTCTTCTATTAACGTTTTAAAAGACAAAAAAGCAATTGAAAAATATGGAGAACAAGCCTATAATGGTGTGATTGAAATTCAAACAAAAAACAATAATGGCTGGGAAATTAAAATTGAAGAATCAACTTCTAATGATAATATCAACAATTCAAAGAACAATAAAAATGTTGATCATAAAAAAGCCGTTATTGTCATAGATGGTAAAGTTAGTGATGTAGAATCCTTAGATAAACTAAAACCAACCGATATTGTTACTATGAATGTAAGCAGCGTAGCAAGTTATCCTGAGCCTATGAAACAAAAACAAATAAAGAAGTATGGTGAAAAAGTGCTAAATGGATTAATTGAAATTGAAACTAGGACTAAGAAATAAAACAAAGAAAATTATAACTATTTCACTTAGAATAAAAGTTTATACAAAATCCTTCATTAATGAGTCCGAATGCATCGGGCTCATTTTTTTTAATCTCAATTAGCATCATAAAGTAAAAAGACAACCCCAAAACAGTATTTATTTTGGGGTTGTATGACTTTTACAAACGTAATGTAGTATCTTCTTTTTCATTCTTTTCAATAAAAATAAATTAAATTACCATCAAAAATCTTCAAGATTAATTTCCTCTGCAATAAGCATTTGAATATCAGACATAATTAACATCGTTTTCAATTTTATTGCTCCTGCCTTCAATTGTTCATTCGATAGGGTAAATTTCCAAATGGTATCTACAAAATTTTCAAATGGTAAATTAGTATCGTACTTTATCACTTGTGCCTGACTGATGATCAATAATATCTGCTTTACCAAATCTCTACATTCTTCAACTTTCAATTCATAAGGTTTCAAAACGGTCAATACCAAGCTTTGTAAATCATATAATATCTCCGAAGCGGCTTTTAATTGCGCTTTCTTGAAAGAAATATTTTTAGTATCAGAAAACCTTGGAATCAACAATTTGCTATACAAGCCCGATAACTCTGAAACCTCGCTAATCGTATACGTGCTAAATATCTCTTCGTTTTTTTGGATCCATGCCCCTAATTTTTCAACAAAAAACGGATCTTTGCTTTCTAGACTTCTAGTTATTTTTGGGAATTCCAACAAATTATTTTTTAGAACACTAACTAGATTCAATGTTGATTTTTTCATCGCTATTCTGGTAATAATTTTGATTCGATTTCTCCATTTGCATTTTCAGATCTACTCCACTCCATACCATTCTCTGAAATTTTTAATTTAATGAAGATTAAGTTTTCGGACTTAAGTTCTCTTAATTTATTAGCTTCAACAACAATATTAAGATTGGCCAAAGCCTCAACTTCTTTACTAATTGTAATTTCTTTGGTTACAACAGCAATCAAATCTTTAATAATCAAATCAATGTTCATTTTGGCTAATACCTCTTTGTTTACCAAAGCATATTTTTCGATTATCTTTAAAAAATACACTACGATTTCTTTTGAAAAACCCGAAACAGGATCGTGACTGTTGGCCAATTTGATTTGTTTTTCTAAAATACCTACTTGTCTAGCTGTTTCCGTTTGCAGCAATTTAGAAGGCTCTTTTGTGATTTTTAAGACTCCAAATTTTTCTAATAGAAAACTATAAACCAACGTGTTGATCTTGCTACTATCAAAACCAATTACTGGAGGTTTTGAGATGTTTTCAATTTCATCTAAGGCAATTGGAATTGTCATTTCAACATCGTCAATTCGCATTCTTGGAATTGAAAAATGTTTCAAATAATCATGTTTTGCATATTCTTCGGCCAACTTTACAGTTTGAAGATCAGACATTATTTTAGCATTGGTAAAACTAGCCACAATACTTCCTAGGTAATCATTCAATTTTATCATAGTCATTATTTTTTTTTAAATAGATTGGCTACCCCAACAAGACAGCCAATCTATTTTAATATTATTACTCGTTTACACTCGTAATGCTATCTTCTAGCATAGTTAAGATTCTATCCAATCCAGCTGGAATTTCATCATTTACAGCACGAACGTGAACCCCTAAATTATAGGTTTTCTCAACATTTGAACCAGTAACCGAAGTTCTCTTGTAGGAAGCAGAAGCTTTGAAATTGACAATTTTGTAATTAATACCCAATTCAGCACTTGCAGCAAACTCGCTAGAAACACTTTTGGTCTCAGTAGAAGTAAGTTTTGCATTAAAATCAATAGTCATTTCCTCGATTCTGATACTTGGGATAGACAACATAGTCAAGAAAGGAACTTTAATTTCTACTTCTTTCTCAAGAAACTTAATGCTATTAGGACCCGTTGTTGCAGCAGCATCATAATCCGGGTTTGGAACTGATTTTGAGTAGTTAAAATCTACATAACGCAATTTTTTTGGATCAGTTGGAGAAGCACCCTCTTCAAAACCGATAGATTGAATAAAATTAACTTGAGCCATAGAGGCTGCATTTTGAGCTTGAACAGCTGCTTGCAAAGGTCCACCAATGTAAACACTAAAATCTAAACTATTTAATTCTGCGACTAAATTTGACATACTATTATTATTTAAAATATAACTCTTACTCTTTTATAAAGGTTTTTCAGATTCCACCTTTCCATTTTGTGCACCAAATGGATTGATACAAAGTTGAGTCATAACAAGTTTGTACAAAAGAGTAAACACACCCTATTTTACGTTTTGAATTTACCCTAAAAAAAAGGGGAAATTTCCCCTTGTCATATCTATTAAATTAAAATAGTTTTGCCCTGTTACCTTTTATTAAAAATTAACCTTAACTAAAAAACATGATGGAATTAAAACAAGAAAAGCCAAAACAACTTATTACCAAGGAATTTGCTAAATTGCTAAACGAAAATTATAACAAAACCAGATATCCTTTGATTAAGGAAGCCATAAAAAAAGAAGATGCAAATGCCATTTGGTTTTCTATTGTGGAATTAGAAAACTATATTGCTTATATAAAAGCTGAAGCAAAAAAGCAAAAAGGTGAAATCGACGGAATACGTTTTCATTTTGGCGCTTATCCTGAAGACAAAGCATATGCTGAAAAAGCGGGATTGACCACTATATTTTTAGCTCCAACTGGGAAAAAGAAAATTAAAAAAACAACTGAGATGGCCAAAATGGGAAAATCTGCAGAAAATGATGATTCCTTGAATATTGCTCCATTAAACTATGGTTCAATTGGTAACCCTCCTCCAATCACATATATCTAATAAATGTTTGAAGATTTAAGATTTTATATTATTTATTTAGCTTTATTATCAAGTTTGGTAGGATTTCGATTCTACCATAAATTGCCTAATAATAAAGCTAAATTTTTATTGTATATCATTGTATTCTCGTTTTTGACAGAATTTGTAGGTAAATATTTTACTTCATGGACAGGATTGATCAATTTTTCGGTCTATAACTTCTATATGCTTGCAAGTTTCAGTGCGTACATCTTATTATTACATGCACTTTTACGAAAATTGGCGTGTAAAAGAATCGCGATTTGTTTCTTGATTCTTTTCTATCTATTCTACTTTTTCAACCTCTACTATTTTCAATACCAAAACGATACGGTATTTACCAATAGCTTTGCTCTTGGAGTAGTTTTTGTTTTACTTTTATCGTGTTGTTATTTTATAGAAATCTTTAACTCCGAAAAAATACTTAATTTCAAGAAATCCATTTACTTTTGGTTTATCCTTGGAATTTTACTTTTTCATGTCCCTTTCTTACCTTTTATGCTGGCCATAAAATGGTTTTTAATAAAAAATGATGAATCAATATTTAGTCTAGTGCTTTTTATATTGAATCTATTAATGAACAGCTGTTTTATCATCGGATTTTTATGGAGCGAAAAGAGATACAACTATTAATTATTTCACTTAGCATAGTTTTCTTTACATTAATTGTAATACTACTAACTTTGTTCTTCTATTTTTCAAAGAAAAAAAACTCTTTTTTGATTGAACAAATGAAGTCCAAGCACTACTTTCAATCCGAACTAGTAAAAACAAGGATAGAAATCAAAGATCAAACCCTATCCGAAATCAGCAAAGAACTCCATGACAATATTGGTCAAATTTTATCGGTTGCCATAATGCAACTTAACTTATTGCTTTATGATGAAAAAAAGATTGTCCAACCCAAAGAGCTTAATGATTTAAAAGAAATCATTGCCAACGCACTAGATGAAATTAGAATTTTGTCGAGAATAATTAATAAAGAGAACACCTTACAATGCAATTTTATTGAGGCAATACAATTAGATTTAGATAAAATTAAAAAGTTAAAAAAAATCAAGTGCATCTTGAATTGGGATGGCATTTCACCACAAATAAATTTTGAACACGAATTATTTATTTACCGAATTTTTCAAGAAGCCATTCACAATAGTTTAAAACATTCCCATAGCGAAACCTTTGAAATCACAATTCAAACTTCAAAAGATCATTTCCTGTTAACCTTAACAGATTTCGGAATTGGGTATAATACCAATGAGTTATCTACTGGTTCTGGATTGAACAACATGAAGCTAAGAGCACAACTTATTGGCGCATCAATAGCTATAAATTCTAACAATAATGGTACCTCAATTAAATTAATTTATCCTTTAACCACAAACCATGAAGACTACCAATAAAATAATTATTGTAGATGATCATTTACTCTTTTCCCAGTCACTAAAACTATTAATAAACAGTTTTGAAGATTTTGAAGTAGTAAACAGCTTCGAAAATGGTAAAGAGTTTATTAACCATCTTCAAGAAAACCCCGATACCTTTGTCGATTTGGTACTTTTAGATGTGAATATGCCGATTTTAGACGGATTAAGCACCATTAAATGGATAAAGGAAAACCAACCCAACTTGAACGTTATAGCACTCTCAGTAAACAATGACGATGAAACCATCATAAAAATGATTACCAATGGAGCCAAGGGATACTTATTAAAAGACACCAGTCCTAAGATTTTTCAAGAAGCAATTATAGCGGTAATCGAAAAAGGCTATTATTTTACGGAGTTGGTTTCCTCTATTTTAATTAATCGAATTGATAGCGACAGTAAAAAAATCATTTTAAAAGAAAAAGAGCTCATTTTCTTAAAACTAGCCTGTACCGAAAAAACATACAAGGAAATTGCCGACGAAATGTGTCTTAGTCCAAAAACAATCGATGGTTATAGAGAAGTCCTATTTGAAAAACTTGAAATTAAAACTAGAATTGGTCTTGTGCTTTATGCCATAAAAAACAAAATCGTTTTCATATAAAAGAACTTAATATTCTTAGTAGAACTCAATAAATACAAAATCCCAATTCATTACAAACGAATTGGGATTTTTAGCCCTTTACTTGAATAAAGCACTACTAAACTAAACAACTAACTATAAAAAACTAACGGTTATTGTTTAGGCAACACTACAGTATCAATAACGTGTATAACACCATTTGACTGATTCACATCGGCTATGGTTACTTTTGATTTGGCTCCATTTTCATCCGATAAGTACAGAACACTTCCTTCCATCCATGCCGTTAAGGTTCCACCACTAACTGTTTTCAGCATTGCTTTTCCATTTCCCAATTGAATCGCTTTGGCTATATCTGTAGCATTCATTTTCCCAGCAACTACATGGTAGGTTAAGATAGTTTGTAGCATTTTTAAATTCTCAGGCTTTACCAATGTCTCTACTGTGCCTTTGGGCAATTTATCAAAAGCAGCATTCGTTGGAGCAAAAACCGTAAAAGGTCCTTTGCTTTGTAAAGTTTCTACAAGACCTGCTGCTTTAACAGCAGCAACTAAAGTAGTGTGGTCTTTAGAATTAACCGCATTCTCAACGATATTTTTGGATGGATACATTGGGGCTCCACCCACCATTACTGTTTTTTGAGCAAAAGAAGTAACAGAAACCGTTACTGTAAAAAGTGCAACCGATAAAAAATTTCTAGTTTTCATAATATCTATATTTTAAGTTATATAGACATTTACGCAGTAAAGTGGTATATGGTTTTAAAAAAAATGATTTTTTTTAAAACCATTTTAAATCTTATATTTTTTTAATCACAAATTCACTTCTTCGGTTGAGCTCGTGCTGTTCTTCATCACATGAATCCTCAGGGACACATTTTACTATAGGAACAGATTCACCATAGCCTTTAGCAGTAATTCTTTTCTTAGGAATCCCTTGTTCCATTATATAAATTCTAGTCGCATCAGCTCTTTTTTGAGAAAGATCAGCATTAAATTTTTCATTCCCTCGATTATCAGTATGCGAACCAATTTCTACTACCATTTCTGGGTATTTTATCATTAATTCAGCCACACGATTCAATATTTTCTTTGATTCTTTTCGAATATACCACATATTATAATCAAAATATATTGGATCTGTTTTGATAATTAATCTATCTTTTTCTTTTATAACATCTTTTTCCGCTGCAATAATAGCAGCCATTTTTTCTTTTTTATTTGCAATTGCAAGTTCAGCCTCTCTTTTTTCAGCAAGTAATTTGTCTTTTTTCATTTGAGAAAGGACAGCCAAATCTTCCTTCTTTTTATTTTCAAGTGCAATAGCCTGGTCTTTTTTCTTTTGTGCTAAGGCAACTAGTTCAGCGGCTTTCAATTGTTGCGCGATTAATAAATCATTTGCCTTTTTTTGCTCAAGTATAATTTGTTGTTCTCTCTTGATTGTTTCCAAAGAACGAATAGTCATAGAACCATCATTACTCTTATTTCTTTCCGCAGTACTAAATAAATTTTTTGAATTTTCAGTATAGTTCTCTTTTGTCACTTCAATAGAATAATTAGATTCACATTCTATGGTAAAACTAAACTTACCGTCTAACGAAGTAATAACTCTTTCTAATTCAAGTTTATCCGCATTTTTTAGGATCACAAATGCATTATCTAATGCTAAATGCGAATCTGCATCAGTTATAATTCCTGTGATATATTGTTTGCAATTTTCTATGAGCAACTCTTTGATTTCTTTAAAGGAATATATATCATCTTTCCCTTTTCCGCCGGGTCTATCTGAACTAAAAAAGCCCTCTTTGGAATCTGAATTGATGTAAAAAGCGAAATCGTCATAACCAGAATTCACTGGTAGCCCAACGTTTGACACTTTAATTACAGTAGGATTCAAATCGGAAACAAAAACATCTAACCCACCATATCCTTCATATCCATTCGATGAAAAGTATAATTTATTGTCTTTGGAAACAAATGGAAATTGCTCTCTCCTAGTAGTATTTATTTGACCCCCAAGATTAACAGGTTTTCCATAAGTTGATCCTTCAATAGTAACACTAAAAATGTCTAACGATCCTAAAGTACCTGGCATATCCGAAGCAAAATACAACGTTTTATTATCTGGACTCAACGCAGGATGCTCTACTGAATAATCAGAACTATTGAACGGTAAAGATTGAATATTAGTCCATTTATTATTTATAAAATCAGCTCTAAAAATTTGAATAGTCGAAATCTTATCACCGTTTTTTACTCTTTTTCCGTTTTTTGAATTGTTTCTTGTAAAATACATTGTTTTGCCATCGCTTGTAAATACAGCATTCGATTCGTGCATGGCTGATTTTAGATCTTTTGAAAAATAATTCACTAAAGTGTCTTTTGAATTGATTTCATCCAATGGAATACACATCAAATTAAGATAAGATTCGTTATTCCATTTATATCTCTTATCAAAAAAGTTGGGTTTTAATTTAACCGCAGCAAATACTAAATAATCATTCCAAATCACACCTCCAAACTCAGAATTGATAGTATTTAGAGCCAAATCCTGAATTACAAACCTATTACCTATTGCGGTTACGTTTTTTAGATTTTTAATGCCATCCTCTAATTGTTTAATCGCAGGAAAATCATTGGTATCGGTATAATATTGACGTAATAAAGCAGTGGCATCATCGTATTTTCCAATAGCTTTTAATGTTTGCGCATATCGGAAATAAAATCCTTCAGTTAAATTATTACTTTTCGATAAAAGAGAATATTGTCCTTGTGCTTTATCATACTGATTTGTATAATAATAACAATCACCCAATTTTTGAATGACTTCATTCGTTGGATTTTTTTTACTTATTTGTTCAAACAAAGGAATTGCAGTACTGTAATAGGTTTTCTGAAACAAAACGTTAGCGCGCAGTAATTCTTGTTGCTGACCCATCGCATATTGATATACTAACACGATTAGGACTATATAGATTTTTTTCATGTGTATAATATTTAAAAGAACCTAGGTGATTTGTCATACCCTTTACCCAATAAATCGAGATTATACAACAGTACAATTTCATGAGATCCCGAATTAAATTGACTCAAATTTGAAGTCGTGTAATCATAAGAATAACCAATTCTAAGACTAGGGGTAACATTAACATTCATTAAAAGACTTACCGAATCATTAAATCGATAAGCTGCTCCTAATTCAAACTTTTCGTTATACAAAACATTGGCTGTTAAATCAACAGATACTGGAGCTCCTTTTACAAAAATAGCCATAAAAGCAGGCTTTAATTTAAACGTTTCATCAATATCAAGTACATATCCTCCTGTAAAAAAAGTATGGCTTTTTTGGGGGCCAAAGGAATTAATAGTTGGTCTAAATTTTATGTGTTCCGCAGAAAGCAAATTGGGTATTGAGAGACCAACATAATACTTTTCGCCAAAAAAATAAGCGCCAACACCAATATTAGGAACCGTTTCATTTACATTTTCTGCGAATGCATTATCAGTAGTAGCATTGCCACTATTCAATCGAAAGCCATTAAAATTTGTAGATATTGTGCTGAATCCCGCTTTTAAACCAAACGCTATTCGTTGCCTTTCATTCAATTGAAAGTTATATGCAAAATCTGCAAAAAAATTGGTTTCCTTCTTAGCACCATCTCCTATATCATCTGAAATTAAAGAAAATCCACCTTCTACTTTTTCATAAAAAGGCATATGTGCAAATAAAGTTATAGTTCTTGGGGCACCTTTAATTCCTGACCATTGATAACGATACAAACTTCCTAAATTGAGCACCGAAGTGTTTCCAGTTGTATACCCTGGATTAATAGCACTCATATTAGTCATATATTGAGTGAAATTTGGGTCTTGCTGTGCTGAGGCTTTTATTAAAAAAAGTAAAAAAAACACAAAAAGTATTATTTTTTTCATTGAATTTGGTTTAATAGTAAATTATAAATTATCGATTTAAATAAAGTTGTCCTTGTGCAGGAGGCAAATTGTCTTTATTATAATGAATAATATAAAAATAAACGCCAGTTGCTGATTCGCCACTTATAAAATTGGAATTTGTATTTCTTCCATCCCAAGCTGGTTTATTGGCATCTCCTTTGAATAATATATTCCCATAGCGATTAAAAATTTCAATGGTATAGTTGGGATACACGAACTCAATATTTAAAATTTGAAAGGAGTCATTTATACCGTCTCCATTTGGTGAAAATCCATCTGGGATAAAAAAATTATCCGCTGTTGCAATACAATCTTTTAGTGAAACAGTAACTGCTAATGGGCTTGAAGTACAATTTGTATTGCTATCTAAATCAAAACCATAATACGTAGCGCCATCTGAAAGTAATTCAATATCCCCAAGTAAATTTCCATTATTTAAAGCATCATACCATTGAATAGTTCCAGTAAAACTTGTATTGTTAGATAAACTCAAAATAGTAGGTTTATCTACTCCACAAAATTTTTGACCATTAACTGCTAAAACTGGAATTGGTATGTTCGTAATTATTACATTAACCATTGTAGCATTGGACTCACAACCAGAAGCATTTCTTTCTTTTACGTAATAATCACCACTAACCAATTCTGTGTTTACAGACAAGGGCTGTGTACTAGTTGGAGAATCATACCACTTGTATTGATTCCCATTTGGAACTAATTGAATAAGGGTTGCATTATCAGTAGCACAAAAGGATTGAATATTTGGAGCTATTGGTACTGTAGGGATTATATTGACACTAAAAGTCATAGCAAATGAAGCTACAGTTGAACACCCAGTCAGTGTATTCGTTACATTAGCAATAGTAATGGTTGATACCCCTACATTTGGTATTTCGATTGAAGGAATAGTAAAACTTACAGCGCCCGCTTGTACAGCTAATGGAATAGTTTTCGTTATAACTGTATTAGCTCCAGATATGGTATAGTCAATTGCTATAGCTGTCAAAGTTCCAAGTCCTGTTAGTTTTACCGTTGTTGGAGAACCTTGACAAACATCATTTACCGTAATACTCAAATCCGTTACAACAGGTAAAGGATTTACAATAAAATCTTTTTTTAATGTTGCGCTATTGGAACAATTAGAAATATCATTCACAATATTAGTAATCGTGATGGTGGTGTTCCCTGCAACTGGAATTAAGTTAGAAGGAATAACAAAACTTGAAGTTCTTCCAACAACATTCATAACCGCAGGGATTGAAGTTGCTACATTGACACCACTTAAATTATATAAAATAGAATAAGTACCATCAATAAGGTTTGAACTCCCAGAAAATACTACTGTAGCATGCTCACTTTGGCAAATAGGATTAATTGTGAGAGTGGCACTATTGATATTGGGTAGGGCATAAACATGCAAAACATCTTCAATAGTTCCCATAATATTAGTACAAATATTTTTACTTGTCACTTCTTTAATATAATCTATTCTAACAGTATAATCATTAACTTGTGGAAAATTGGACCTGGTAATTGGAAAAACTAATTTTCCACCAACAAAAGCTTGTATTGTTTTTATTGGTGAATTCCCCGAAATACTATAAGTAACCTCATAATTTCCATCGACAATTGGATGATTTCCTTGCGTTAATGTTCCAGTATAAGTAGCGGTAGTAATGTCATTTTCACAAACATCAGAGTTCACAATTAAAGTAGTTCCTGTAAAATCAAGTTGTCTTTCAATAGTAATTTCAACCTCTGATTTCTGATCTGCACAAACATTATTTTTAGATAGTACCGTATAGGCAAAACGATACACGCCTGGTCCATAGGTGTTATAAATAGCCAGTAAATCAACCTTGTTATCATCACTATCACTTATTTCAGAGGTACCAAATTCAGCCCAAGTCCCATCACTATCTTCACCAACTAATAGATTATTCAAGTTAAAATTCGTGTTGGTATTTAATTCATTTGAACATAAACTAAGGTTTGTAGGCACTCCAGAAATCGGTGAGCGATATATGGTTACAAATATTGTTACAGGAGGTGGTGCAGGACAATTACCAATGGCAGGAATAGTATAAGTATAAGAATAAGTACTGCCTGGATTTAGTACCGAAGCATTCAACAAATTATCATTCAATCCTAAACTAGTTGTGTTCCCTTTCCAAACACCGCCGGTTTGAGGTGATAAAAAATTACCATCAAATACTTGAAATAAATTAAAAGCAAGTTCCGTATTGCAAATAGAAGAATTTGGAGCAGGAACTCCAGTATAACCTCCAATGGTTACCGTAACCTCTGATACAGTATCGACACAACCAGCAACACCCGTAACGGTATAGGTAAAATGGTAAATACCACTTTTAATTACTTGCTGAGCGTTTAGTATTCCTGTGGTTTTATCAAAACTACCTGATTTATCAACGTCTTTCCAAACGCCACCAGGTGTAGGACTACCACTAAGCAAACTAAAAAGATTAATTGATGCACTATTGGGATCGGTTATATTACAAACTTCAATAGCACTATCACTACCCGCACATTGTGCTTTAGCACCAGCAGCAGAAAGAATAATTAATAATAAGCTTAAAAAAAAAGAAGCACTTCGGAAAGAGGATGATAGAAGTAGTTTTTTTATCATAAAAATATTTTTTATTTAACAAATATAAACATTTTCATACAAAACAAAAATACAATTAATTGATTATTAATAAAAAGAAAGGAGATCCTAAAAAATTATGTAGTATATAGATAAAAAAAGCCTGTCTTGTTAAAACAAGACAGGCTTTATATAATAAAACCAAGAAATTATTTTTTCTCAGATTTTTCCATTTTAGCTTTCAATGCAGCTAATACATCATTGTTATCTCCTAGAGTTGCAGCTGGTGCATTAGTAGAAGTAGATGAAGTATTTTCAGTTGCAGCTTTCACATTTTTCTCTTCTTCTTCACGGAAGATAGCAGTGTGAGAAGCAACTACTCTTTTGAATTCTTTGTTGAATTCAATTACTTTGAAATCTGCAGATTCACCTTTTTTCAATTT
>CAUPCW010000074.1:0-16471 GCA_963509895.1 uncultured Flavobacterium sp. | reverse complement strand
TTCTTTCGTAGTAGCCATATTCTATAAGTACTTAACTGGATTTGTATTTTCTTCTGATAAAATGATTCCGCTTGGTAGCGAGACGGGTGCAAAATTAAGGATTTTTTTTCGAAGATACTCAACAATATAATTTTTTGTATAGCGTTCGCTTTCAAAATGTCCGATATCTGCCAAAAGTATTCGTTTTTCGGCTTCATAAAACTGATGGTATTTCAAATCTGCGGTCAAATAGGCATCGGCTCCTGCTTGTATGGCTTGTGAAATAGCGAAACTTCCAGCACCACCCAAAACGGCTACTTTTTTGATGGGACGACCCAAAAAAGCTGAATGCCGAATGCCTTCTGCTTGCATTTTTTCTTTTACAAAATGCAAAAATGAAGATTCCTCCATTGGCTCTACTAGTTCGCCGACCATTCCCAGTCCTATTTTTTGGTAATTGTTTTGCAAATCATAAATTTCGTAAGCTACTTCTTCGTAGATATGAGTAGTAAATAATGCTTTTAGAACTTTTGACTGCAAGTGTTTTTCAAAAACAACTTCTATTTTGGTTTCGGTTCCTGTGGATAAAACGCCTTTTTGTCCTACTACTGGATTACTATTTTCGTTACCTAAGTAAGTGAAAGTGCCTTCTGAATTAAAACTACAATTATCATAATTACCAATGCTTCCTGCGCCCGCTTGAAACAAAGCATTTCTGATAGCATCAGCATTTTCGCGAATAGTATAGGTCACTAATTTGCGAATATAGTTTTGTTTGGGAACCAGTATTTTGGTATTTGTTAAACCCAAAGCATTACAAAAGATTTGATTTACACCTTCAGGATGATTGTCTAAAGCGGTATGAACGGCATAAATGGCAATGTCGTTTTTAATCGCTTTTAGAATTGCTTTTTCAACATAATTTTTGCCCGTAATTTTTTTAATGCCCGAAAAAAGAATGGGGTGAAAGCAAACAACCAAATTGCAATTTTTGCTAATCGCTTCTGTAATTACATTTTCTAGCGCGTCATGACAAACCAGAACACCAGTTGTCTCAGCTTCTTGGTCACCCACTAATAAGCCTACATTGTCGAAATCTTCGGCGTAGCCCAGCGGCGCCATTTCTTCAAGTAAAGCAAGGATTTGTTTTATTTTCATTCAAAAGAATTTTGAGTATTAGATTGATTTCGTTTTCAATTGTGAGTACTTGAAAAGCCTAACAAATATACACTTTTTAGCTTTTTTTAATGAATAATTTAGTAGTGGTTAATTTTCTCTTTTTGTGGTCGATTGAATATTTTAAAGATTCATTAACAGTAAATTAGGATAGTTTTTGAAAGTCCGAGCGTTAATTGGGTATTTTTGTAGTCTAATTTTTATGTAATTATGAAGCAATTGGTCATTGTTTTTGGACTTTTATTTTTCTCTTTTGTAAAGGCACAAACCACTACTTTATTAAAAGGAAGAGTTGTGAGCGATACTTTGTCAGCAATTGGAGTAGCGGTAATCAATTTGAATACAGAGGAAAGTACCAAAACCGATGGTCGAGGTTTTTTTGAGATTTCAGCCAAAAGCAAAGACGTTTTGGCTTTTTATTCAAAAGAATATGTGTTTAAAAAGGTGGATATTATTCCCAGTTACTTTCAGACAGAAAAATGGGTTATCAATCTCATAAAATCGGCTATAGAATTGGATGAAGTTGTGGTGAAAAATAGTAAGATCAACGTACCTAAGTTCACTTACGAGCAAGCTACTGCAGCTCGAATTGCTAAAGAGGCTTCAAATCCGAAAAACCCATATGTATATGATGGCACGATTACCAATGGAATGGATTTAATGGAAATAGGAAGAAAAATTATAAGTCTATTCAAAAATCCAGATAAGCCAAAACGGAAAAAACAACCCGAGGAAGATTTCATAGCGTATGCTAAAGCTAGTTTGAATGAAACTTTTTATCTGCAGAAGCTCGGTCTTCAGAAAAATGAAGTAGATGAATTTTTGAGATATTGTAACGAAGATCCTGAATCAAAAAAAGTTTTTATAAACAAAGATGAATTAACTCTGCTGGATTTTTTATTAAAAAAACATGTTGCTTATCTCGAGCTGATTGGAAAGATTAAAAAGTAAAGACTTTTTTCTTGAGATGTTGTATCACAAATGTTCAATTTGTTATAATTTCGTGCTATGAAATTACTCCGAATATTCCTTTTTCCTTTTGCTATTATATATGGTGCCATTACTAGTATTCGAAATTTTCTTTTTGACATTGGATTTTTAAAATCGTATTCGTTTTCAATACCCATTATAGCTGTTGGTAATTTAAGTGTTGGCGGAACAGGCAAAACCCCTCAAATTGAATATTTGATTCGGTTACTTTCAAGCAAATACAGAGTGGCGACTTTGAGTCGAGGGTACAAAAGGCAATCTCAAGGTTTTTTACTAGCCGATGCGTCAGTAAATGCAGCAAGTTTAGGCGATGAACCCTTTCAGTTTTTTCAAAAATTCCCTGCAATTCAAGTTGCCGTAGATGCTAATAGAAAAAATGGCATCGAGCAATTGTTGTCCCAAAAGAATATCCCTGAAATTATTTTATTAGATGATGCGTATCAACACCGCAAAGTAAAAGCTGGTTTTTATATTCTATTAACAGCTTACGGAGATTTGTACGCTGATGATTATTTATTGCCTACCGGAAATTTAAGAGAAAGTAGAAGCGGGACCCAAAGAGCAGCGATTGTAGTCGTAACAAAATGTCCTAAAAATCTTTCTAATGACGAGCAAATAGGCATTAAAATGCAACTCAATTTAGCCGAAAATCAGCAATTATACTTTACCTTTATTGATTATGAAGATTCGGTTTATTCCAAAGAGTTACAAGTTAAATTGGCCGATTTAGAAAATGAATCCAAATTGCTTTTGGCAGGAATTGCAAAGCCAGCATCTTTTTTTGAGTACCTAAAAAAAGAAAATGACATCTGTTTGACATTTCCAGATCATCATCATTTTAGCGAAAGCGAAATTATAGCTGTTCAAAAACAAGCCAAGGGTAGAAAAATTATTACTACCGAAAAAGATTATGTTCGGTTGAAAGATTCTATTCTTTCCGAACAATTGTATTATTTACCAATTCGAAGTTCTTTTATCAGTAATGAAAAAGAATTCGAGCAAACCATTTTAGATTATGTGGGAACAAGTTCAAGAAACCGTTAGTTTTATTCAAAATAAAATCAATTTCACACCAGAATATGGGGTGATTTTAGGCTCGGGATTAGGAAGTTTTACGGACGAGATGCAAATTGTGTACACTTTACCGTATACCAACATTCCAAATTTCCCAGTAGCAACGGTGCAAGGTCATAATGGTGCCTTGGTATTTGGAACGATTGGTGACAAGAAAGTTGTGGCCATGCAAGGTCGCTTCCATTTTTATGAAGGCTATTCGATGAAAGAAGTAACGTTTCCGGTTCGGGTAATGAAGTATTTAGGCATAACCAAATTGATTGTTTCTAATGCTTCGGGAGGTGTGAATTCTGATTATCAAGTGGGTTCGATAGTGCTGTTGAAAGATCATATCAATTTCTTGCCAGAGCATCCGTTACGCGGGAAAAATGACGAACGTTTTGGTCCACGTTTTGTCAATATGAGTGAGCCGTATAGCAGAAAAATGATTGTTCACGCTACTTCTTTGGCGGAACAATTAGCCATAAAAGTACATTTTGGAATATATTTAGGTTTGCAAGGGCCTACTTTTGAGACTTTGGCCGAATACAAAATGGTAAAAATTCTAGGTGCTGATTGTGTTGGAATGTCAACCGTACCGGAAGTTATCGTTGCTCGTCATATGGATATCGAGACTTTTGGGGTTTCGGTTATAACAGATATGGGTGATGCAGATAGTATTGATACCATTTCGCATGATGAAGTTCTCGAGGCTGCAAAAGGTGCTGAACCCAAAGTAAGACAATTAATTCGAGAACTCATTCTAACCTATTAGTTAGCAATGTATTTTGAAATGATAGTATAAAATTCTTCTGGAATGAATGGTTTTGTAATCACATCATTCATTCCGAAGGAAAGTAGCATTTCTCTATTTTCGTCTAGTGAAATGGCGGTAAGAGCTATAATTGGTACAGTATGATCAAATTCTCGAATCTGTTTAGTGGCTTCGGTGCCATTAATTCCGGGTAAATGCACATCCATTAAGACTAAGTCATATTCATGATTGGTCATTAATTTGACGGCATCTTCACCATTGTCTATAATGATACATACAATTCCTTTATTTTCAAGCATTTTCTTGGTAATCATTTGGTTGATTTTGTTGTCTTCAACCAGTAATATTTTTTTGCTTTTGAATTGTTCTTCATCATAATTCGTCACTTTTTCTGAAGCCTCTTCTAAACTTTCAGCGATTTTAAATGGTAAGCTAAATGAAAATGTAGACCCTTTTCCTTCTTCACTCACCAGTTTTATTTTTCCGCCTAAAACTTTGACTAGCTTTTTTACAATGGTTAATCCTAGTCCGGTTCCGCCATATTTTCTGTTGATTTCAACTGATCCTTGAGAGAAGTTTTCAAAAACTAATTCGAGTTTGTCTTTTGGAATGCCAATTCCGGTATCGATGATTTGAAAATTGATTTTGGCAATATCTTCTTTTGTTTTAATCCATTTGGCGACAATAGTAACGTTACCGTCATGGGTGAATTTTAAAGCATTATTAATCAAATTCAAGAAAACTTGCGAAAGTTTTGTAGGATCACCAATAAGATAATTGGGGATGTTTTTGTCAAATTCTAGATTGAATTCATTATTATTTGTTAGCGCAAATTTGTTGAGTGAACTTTGAATGTTTTCTAACAACTCTTTTAAATGAAAAGGAATACTTTCTAGTTCAATTTTATTGGATTCAATTTTATTAATTTCAAGAATTTCATTAATAAAAGTCGCTAAATAATTCCCTGAAAATTGTAGCGAAGCCAAATAATTCAATTGTGATTTTTTAGGTTTTTCTTCTAGTAATAAATGTGTAATGCCGTTGATAGCATTCAAGGGTGTTCGTAATTCATGACTCACCGTCGAGAGGAATTCGGCTCTGGCTTTAGAGGCTTTTTCGGCGTTGTTTTTAGCTACAATTAACTCCTGATTTTTTTCTTTCAAGAGTATGTTGGTTTCATTCCTTATGATGTTGTTTTTATATAAGGACAAACTCAAAAGCGATAAAATTGTGATTAAGGCAATGGCCAAAATATTGATTAATTTCGAGTATTTATTGGCGTTTTCTTCTTGTTGTTGCTCTTTGTTTTTTTGTATGATAGCTTTGTATTGCTCGTCACGTTTGAATTTTTTAAAATTTTCTTGATTTTGTTCAGAACTAATAATTTCGGCCAAATGCATTTTGAGTAAATGATATTCTTCAAGATAAGAATAAGCTTGGTCAAAATTCCGCATTCCTTTGTAGCATTTACTAAGTTGCAGTAAAATATTTTCTTTGCTTTTTAGATTTTTGGTGGTTTTGTTTACTTGCAATGCTTTTTCTAAAAAATCGCGAGCTACACTAAATTTTTTGTTTTGTATTGCAATCATTCCCGTATACAAATACGCTTCTTCTATGCTTTTTTTTTCAGTAGCAGTGTCAGCTTGAGCTAAGAGTCTGCTAAAGTTGTTTGATGCAATTTCGGATTGATTGTGTTGGAAGTATAATTTTGCTTTCTTTAAAAGCAAACAGTTTACCTTTTTTTGAATGGAGTGGTCCAAAGGTAAAATGTCTACTTTAGAAAAATAGTTGCTAGCTTTTGTCCATTCTTTTTTATAAATAGCGGTATAGCCCAGAAAGTAATAGGTTTTGATTTTGTTAAAATCAGCAGAATTTTTGGTATTGAGTTGAAGGCTATGTTCGAAATAATTTTGGGCTTCGTTGAATTTTTTTAGATCAAAATACAATTTACCAAGAATAAAGTTTTGTTCAATTTGTGCTACTAAATTTTTAGTCGATTGACTGTATTTTAGTGATTTATTTGCAAAAAGAATCGCTTTTTCGTAATTGTGTATTTTGAGATTATAGTTTGATAAGTTTTGATAAATAGAAATACTATCAATGATTTGTGAAGTCGAAGCATGAGACATAGTACAACTCGCTAATAATACAATCAATAAGTATTTTATTCTTTGCTTCATTTTTCAGTATTCTATTTTGTATGTGAGATTAAATCAATAATTCTAGAGGAATACCCTATTTCGTTGTCATACCATCCCACAACTTTTACCATTTTGTCTATGACTGAGGTGAGTTGACCATCAAAAAGGCAAGAATTTGTATTGCCAATAATGTCAACAGATACTATTGGGTCTTCGGTGTAATCCAATATTCCTTTTAACTCATTTTGTGCAGCGTTTTTAAAGGCTTTATTGATTTCTTCAATGGTAACAGCTCTTTTTACATTGAAAGTTATATCCGTTAGAGAACCATCCGGAACAGGGACGCGTATGCCGCAGCCTCCAATTTTGCCTTCTAATTTGGGAAAAATTTTTGTAAGTGCTTTGGCAGCACCTGTTGTTGTGGGTACGATAGATTGACTCGCGCCACGGGCTCTTCTTAAGTCTTTGTGAGGTTGGTCGTGTAAACTTTGATCTGTTGTATATGAATGGATTGTAGTGATATACGCTTGCTCGATACCGCACAATTTATCAATGATTTGAATCATAGGTGCGGCGTTGTTTGTGGTGCAGCTGGCATTCGATATAATGGTTTCGGTTCCATCAAGGATGTGGTTGTTTACACCTAAAACTACCGTTTTTATTTGTTCTACTTCGGCGGGAGCGGATAAAATCACTTTTTTGGCACCTGCTAGAATGTGAGCATTAATCTCGTCGAAAGTTTTGTATTTACCAGTGGATTCTATGACATAGTCAATGTTGTGTTTTTTCCAGTCAAGATTGGCTATGTTCTTTTCATTAAAAAACAAGTAATGTTTATCGGCTACGATTAAACCAGCAGCATCATGACTTACTTTTTCAGGTAAAATTCCGTGAATACTGTCGTATTTAATCAAGTGAGCCATTGTGGCCACATCGGCAATGTCGTTTATGGCGATAACTTCAATTGTAGGGTGGTTGACTAAAAGGCGAAATAAATTTCGACCAATCCGTCCAAAACCATTAATTGCAATTCTTGTTTTCAATTGTTTATTTGGTATTTTTTTTGGAGTCCTAATTATAAAATGTGTTTTTGTGCTTTGTAAGAAGAACGAACAAGCGGTCCGCTTTCAACATGTCTGAAGCCAAGTTCTAGGCCATAAGCTTCGTATTTGGCAAATTGTTCTGGAGTGATAAATTCCTTTACAGGAAGGTGTTTTTTACTGGGTTGCAAGTATTGACCAATGGTAACAACATCAACATTAGCATTACGTAAATCTCTTAATGTTTGAAAAACCTCTTCTTCTTGTTCGCCTAGACCCAACATGATTCCAGATTTTGTTCTGTTGATGCCTTTTTCTTTTAGATAGCGCAACACTTCTAAACTTCGGTCGTATTTGGCTTGGATACGTACTTCACGAGTTAATCTTCTTACAGTTTCTACATTGTGCGAAACCACTTCTGGATTGGCCTCAACAATACGGTCAATATTTCTTTCTATACCTTGAAAATCTGGGATTAGTGTTTCGAGTGTGGTGTTTGGATTCATTCTTCGGATTGCTTTTACCGTTTCGTTCCAAATAATTGATCCGCCATCTTTTACATCATCTCTGTCTACACTTGTGATGACAGCGTGCTTGATGTTCATGATTTTTATTGATCGCGCTACTTTTTCAGGTTCGTCCCAGTCAATGGTTTCTGGTCTACCTGTTTTTACACCACAAAAACCACAAGAACGAGTGCAAACATTTCCTAAAATCATAAAGGTTGCAGTTCCTTCGCCCCAGCATTCCCCCATGTTTGGGCAGCTTCCTGAGGTGCAAATGGTATTTAGACTATATTTATCTACCAATCCGCGTAATTCGGTATATTTTTGTCCAATGGGTAATTTTACTTTTAACCATTTTGGTTTGCCTACTGGTAAGGTGTTATCTGTTGTCGTTTCCATATCTTCATTTTTCAGAGTGACAAAGATAGGGCAAAGTTGTTTTGAAAAAAAGAAGTTAACACATCAGTTTTTGAGTGAATTTTGCATAAAAAAAGCAGAACTAATTGTTCTGCTTTTTTGAAGTTATTCTGCTTTTATGACGATGGGTAACGTATAAGCTGTGCGCATCGGTTTGCCGTTTAAAATCCCAGGAGTCCATTTTGTTTTTAATGATTTTAAGACTCTAATGGCTTCTTGTCCTAATCCGTACCCAGGGTCTTTTAGGACACGAATATCTGTCATAGAACCGTCTTTTTCAATAACAAATGCAATAGAAACGCGTATGGTTGCTAATCCTTCGATGTCAGGTTTTGAAAAATTATTACCAACATAGTTGTAGAATTTTTTCATTCCACCCGGAAATTCAGGGGATTTGTCAAGCATAGTGGTGTTAACAATGCTATTGTTCGGTAATTCTACTTCGGGAGTTGTGCCTTGCGTTGCAGTAGTCACTGTTCCAGTTGTAGCGTCGCTACCAACAGCGGTTGTAGTGCTAGATTGCGAGAACTCACTGTTTTTTGGAACGTCTGGAGTAGCCGCTTGAGCATTTACAATCTGTGGATTGGTCATTTGTTGTGTGGTTACCACGTTTTCAACAGGGTTTTTTACTGTTGGCAATGCTGTTTTTTTAACAGGTTCTTCAGGTGTAACAGGAATGATTTGATCTAAATCTATAGGTCGTATTTCAAATTCAGGAATTTCAGGTGCTACGATGATATTTGGATTTAGTTTGTTAATCACCATAGCAATACTGATAATGGTAGTAATTAATACTACTCCAAGAAAAAACGCAGATACCGTATTTTTGGTACTTTCTTGTCGTAATTGATAGGCTCCATAATTTTTGTTTCTGTGTTCAAAAACAAGATCGATCCAGCGGCTTTCGTAAATACTTAATTTAGACATGGTGTATAGTTTTAGAGGTTAAGTAACTATAGAATCATAAGCAGTATTTTTTATATTTAACAACGCTAATAAGTGTTTTCTTATTGTGTTAAATTACAAAAATAATTGCAAGTATTTAACTTTTTTGATATTTAATGTTTTAGTTAAATTGAATTTTGTTAGGATAATGACAATTAAAAAAAACATAGAATTGGCTTAGCTAGTGTTTTTGCTGGATAATTTCGGCTAACAATTTTTTAGCTCGGAGGAGTTTTATTTTTACATTACTGATGGGCTCGTCAATTTTAGTGGCGATTTCTTGATAGCTTAATTCTTGAAAATAACGCAATTGAATGACTTCTTGGTAATGGGGTTTTAATTCTTTGATGAATTGCAATAAGCGAGATAAGTTTTGTTCTGTAATCAATTCGTCTTCTGCTGATGGGGTAGTGTCAGCAATATTTTGTGCTTGACGGTCTTGCTCATCGGTAATTTCTACAAATAGATTTGATTTTTTTTTGCGCAATAAGTCAATGTGAACATTTTTTGCAATGGCGATAAGCCAAGTATTGAATTGAAATTCGCTATTGTAGGTGCTAATTTTATCGAAGGCTTTTGAGAATGTTTCTATGGCAATATCCTCAGCGTCTGTCTCGTTTTCGGTTCTTTTGAGCATAAAGCCATATACTTCGTTCCAGTAATGATCTAGTAAGAATGTAAAGGCAATTTGATCTCCTTTTTTAGCTTTTTCAATTTTTTTATTTATTTCCAATGTACCGGTTTTGAAAAAATATTGGTAATAAAGATATTAATTTGTGTGAATATAAGCCAAAATTCAAGAACGGGATACCAATAGATGATGTCTTTTTCTTTTAATTTTTTTGCCCCAAGGCCAAAACTAATCCAAGTGAATAAATACCTGAATGCAATTAGACCTAGTACAATCATCCATTCAAATTGAAAGGCTAGCAATACAATAGCTATTAATAGGAATAATAATTGGGAACTATAAAAAATGCCTAGTTGGATTTGGT
Source organism: uncultured Flavobacterium sp. (assembly GCA_963509895.1). Lineage (GTDB taxonomy): Bacteria > Bacteroidota > Bacteroidia > Flavobacteriales > Flavobacteriaceae > Flavobacterium. The sequence continues at coordinate 6,454 of CAUPCW010000074.1, read as the reverse complement.
CTCCAATTTTATAGTGTTCTGCTGTAGCGGTATGTCTTCTTTTTTGTTTGAACCATTCTTTAAATGTTTTTTTAGGTTCAGAATAAGTAAAACTTTCTGGGGTGTATGCAATAGTGATGTTCTCAGAATTAGCAGCTTGATTGATGAACAAATCATCGTCGCCAGAACGCACCTGAATGTGGTTGATAAATCCGTTTACATCAAAAAAAACTTCTCTTTTGTAGGCTAAATTTCGTCCTACTCCCATGTATGGTCGTCCTATTTTTGCCCAAGAAAAATATTGTATTGCCGTTAATACGGTTTCGAAGCGTATGATTTTGTTTAAAAAAGAATTGGCGATTTTGATGTAGCCTCCATAGCCTAAAACTATTTTTTTATCACGATCAAAATGAGCAGCCATATGGGTAATCCAATCTTTTGTAAGCGGGAAGCAATCTGCATCAGTGAATAACAAATGCTCATATTTTGCGGCTTTAATCCCTAAGGTCAAAGCGTATTTTTTATTGCCCCAAAAGGCTTCGTTATTTTGAACTTTTACTAATCGTATGTTGGGATATTGTTGTTCAAAAGCTTCAAATATTTCCAGCGTTTCGTCGCTAGAAGCATCATCAATCAATACTAATTCAAAAGTTGGATAGTCTTGTTGCGCAAGAATCGGAATGTATTCTTTGATGTTTTCTTCTTCGTTTTTGGCACAAACGATTACCGAAATAGGAATGTTTTTAGCGTTGATTGTATCAGGCTTTGTGAATGAAAATTTGCTAAAAACGCCAATATAGTATACAAATTGTATTGCAATTAAGGCGATAAAAAAGTATAGTAGATATAAAAACATTGTACTTATTGATTTCTGGTCAGGTGGCTGCAAAGTTAATTATCAATTGTAAACTTTCCATACAATCGGTGATTTACTTTCTTAATTTTTTCATTTCTTCTGCAACGGCAATAGCTGAAGGAGATTGTGTTTTTGCTAATTCTTGAATTATGTTTTTGTAATTGAGGTCGTCGCGATTTTGTGACATTTTTTGTGTCGCTTCAATTTGAGTGATTTCAATTTCAAAACCAATTACGCCCTTGGCTTGTCGCATTGTAGCTTTGGAGAAATCACTAACTCTTACCGGACAGGCTGAGGCTTGTTCGTATTTATCTACTAATTTTGTTAGAGAATCGATTACAGCTTCTCCGTGAATGATTTTTACTTTTCCGTATACGTGAACAGCAGTGTAATTCCAAGTGGGTACGTTTTCGTGGTCGTACCAAGATGATGAAATGTAAGCGTGCGGCCCTGTAAAAACAGCCAAAACTTCGGTATTATCTTCAAAAGCGATACCTTGTGGGTTTTCTTTGGAGAGATGACCTTGCAAAATTTCTTTGCCCTCGCTATTATAATCCAATTCCATTGGGATGTGCGTTGCCCACAATTTTCCGTTGGTTTGATTGATTAATATACCAAATGCATTTTCTTTTAGAAACGCGCGAATGCTATCGGGATTTTCTAGTTGGTAAATATCGGGTGTGTACATTTTTTGAGATTTTAGATGTTTACAAAAAAGCCATTTGTGGCTCTTTAGCCCCGATTGAAGCGAAAATCCTTTTGTGCCGGGGTTCGGCACAAAAGATTGTAGCGAAAAGCGGGAACCTTGTTTCCTGAAAAGCCTATTGTTTTGCTCCTAAATGATATTCACCTCGGCCTCGATGTGGATACCAAAGGTGTTGAAAATAGTTTCTTGAATGTTTTTGGAGACCGCCACGATTTCTTGCCCCGTTGCGTTACCATAATTGACAAGAACCAGTGCTTGATTTTTATGAATTCCGGCGTCGCCAAAGCGTTTGCCTTTAAAACCCGCTTGCTCAATTAGCCAACCTGCAGGCACCTTGACCTCGGTAGGAGAGACCTCAAAAAAGCGCATTTCGGGGAATTTTTTATGGATGCTTTCGAAATCGGCTTTTGGAAGGATTGGGTTTTTGAAGAAACTACCGCTGTTGCCTAATTCTTTTGGGTCGGGTAATTTGCTTTGTCGGATGGCAATTACGGCGTTGCTCACGTCTTTTAGCGTGGGTTGCGTAATGTTGTTTTTGGCTAATTCTCCAGTGATATCGCCATAAGAGATGTTGATGTGGTGATTTCTTTTGGTTAATTTGAAAATCACGCTGGTGATTATGAATTGACCTTTTACTTCGTTTTTGAAAATGCTTTCGCGGTATCCAAAATGGCAATCGGCATTGGTAAAACTTTTGATTTCTTGAGTAGCTATGTGCATCGCGTGGCACGAAACAAAAGTATCCTTGATTTCGGTGCCATAAGCGCCAATGTTTTGAACGGGAGTGGTGCCTACATTGCCCGGAATAAGTGACATGTTTTCTAGTCCACCAAAATCTTGCTCGATGGTCCAAAGTACGAACTCGTGCCAGTTTTCGCCAGCTTGGGCTTCGACCCAAACGAAATCATCATTGGCATCGATTATCTTTTTTCCTTTCAAATCGATGTGGATGACCAAGGCGTCAACGTCTTGGGTTAACAGCATATTGCTGCCTCCACCTAAAATGAATTTTTTTTCGTTGGGATGCTGTGCTAACACTTGTTGTAGTTCTTCGGTAGAGTGAACGGCAACGAATTGTTTGGCTTTGGCTTCAATGCCAAAGGTGTTGTATTTTTTTAATGAAAAATTTTCGAGGATTTCCATAGGGAGTAGTATTTTGTCTGTTGCAAACAGGTTATTCTATTTCTAAAGCTCTGTTGAGGAATTCGTTCAATGGTCGCAAAGCAATCATTTTTTTTACCATTAACGGAATGAAATCTTTGTGCGTCAAAAGTTCAGGATTGAAGTTTTCGGTGGCGGTATAGCTTTTTAATTTTAAAAACTCAATCGCTGGATTGTCTTTTTCGTAACCTCTTGGCGGATTTTTTAACGTTGAATTTTCGTCACGATTCAGTGCTTTGTAGTTAGATACAAAATCTTTGTCGCTAGTTATGGCTACTAAATCGTCATAAAAAAAGTTGATTTCTTTTCGGATTTTCTGAATTTGTTCGGGTTGCGGACAATACATTCCGCCGCCGACAAAAGGATTTTCGGCATCGATTTGTAAATAATATCCAGCCGTTTCTACATTTTTTGCTCCAGTAGAAAGCCAAATGCCCAAATGGGTCTTGTAAGGTGATTTGTCTTTTGAAAAACGAATATCACGATTGATTCTGAATACACAGTTTTTTACTTCCAAAAGTGCTAAAGTTGGGTCCAAAGCTTTCATACTATCCAGTATATCAGCTGTTAGTTGGTAGTATTCTTTTTTGACAGCTTCGTATCGTTTTTTATTGTCTAAAAACCACTCTCTGTTGTTGTTGGTTTTTAAATCTTTCAAGAATTGTATCGTGCTTTCAGAAACCATAATTTATAGTATTTGTTTTTTCAAATCTTCTTCGCTTACAAATCCACTACTTTTCCATTTTAGGTTTTTGTTTTCGTACAAAAGTAGGGTTGGAAGTTCTTCTACTTTTAGTTCTTTCATAATGGTTTTGTTTTCATCGGCGTTCAAACGAATAATAACAATTTTGTCGCTATTTTCTTTTTGCATTTTTACAATGTAAGGTTCCATTTTTTTGCAAGGCGCACACCAAGGCGCGAAGAAATTGATCAGTACTTTTTTATCTGAGTTCAAAAGTGCTTCAAATTGTTGGCGATTGATTCCAACGAGTTTATCACTTGGTTTTGAAAGTCCAGCGGCTTCCCATTTTAGAATACCACCTTGTAGGTCATAAATGGTTGTAAATCCCATTTCTGCTAATTTTGCTGCGGCTTTATTGCTGCGACTTCCTGCTTTGCAGTACACAAATACGGGTTTTATTTTGTCTAATGTTGCAGCATTTGTAGCAAAATCAGCATTGAGCCAGTTTATATTTTTGGCATTTTCTATATGTTCGCCTGCAAATTCTTGAGGTGTTCTTACGTCAAGGATTTGTGCGTTAGGTGTGTTTTTTATTTTTTCTGCAAAAGCTGAAGCTTCAATTAATTGTATGTTTTTTGAAGTTTGACTTTGGCAAGAAGTAAAACTAAAAAGCATTGCCAATGCGATGATAAAAATGTTTTTCATAGTTGATTTTTTATTTATTCTGTGTTTTACTCTCAATTAGCTTTTGCTGAAATTGTTGCTAATATCGGCATAGCCTTTTTATTCTTCTGTCTTTTTAGCTGTTGTAACTAATAATTCTCTTTCATTTATCAATTTTCATTATAACCAAATTGTCTACTGTACAAAACTTCTTTCCACCAACTTTCTCTGTTGATTATTACTTGGTCGTTAGTTGTTGATTTATAAATGTCAAGTATTGAGTATTTAAAATTTTGTTTTATATGATCGAAGGTTAGTTTTTTAAGCCCTACGTTACCTCCGTGTCCTGAAATACTATATGCTTTCCATCTTCCTAAAATCATATTTTCTCCATAAGCCGAACCAACATACATTTTACCATTAGATTTATCGGTAATGAGGTAAACTCCTTTTTGATTTTGAAGAGCTGTTTTCCAATTGTCCTTTTCTAATACTCGATTCATCTCAATCCAAGATATATTTACTTTATCATAACCAGGGAATATATCATTATCAAAAGTGTCAGGTAATATTTGAGATACGTAGCAGTCGTCAATAACTGATTCGGCATTACGAATCATTGTCTGAGCTTTGTTCTTGAATTTTACGACTAAACGACCAACATATTTTTCATATTTAGGCAGGTCTTTGTATTCGTAACCAACACCGTTTAATAAATTTAAGTCTTTAGTTACTTCGCCGATATGAAAAAGTAACCAAAAATCTTCGTTTGGCTTTATCTTAACTAAACCTACTGTGATCTGTCCTGCTTTATATGATTTATTTTTATTGTAATTCCAATAATGTCCATCTAGCATTGTAGAAATTTCACCATTTTTGAAGAGTTCTATTGGATTCCAATTTTGAGCAAACATTAGATTGAAACGAATCTTAACATTATCAAGGCTTTCAAGTCGCAATATGTCATTTAATTTAATGTTGCTCATTTTTTTTTTTGTTAACTATAACTTTTTTTTTGTTATTTGATCCTAGATTTGATATGTATATTATCAGTAAAAGTAGTTATTTTACAAATTGAAAACCATAAAACTTTGGTAAGTCGATTGCAATATGGCTTCGGTTCTTTCGGGATGAGTGTCCGATATAAAGAGTTGTCCAAATGAGTCATCTTTAACCATTTCGATAATCTTGGCTACCCGAAATTCATCTAGCTTATCAAAAATATCATCAAAAAGTAGGATGGGTTTTACGCCACTTTGTTGTTTCAGAAAATCAAATTGAGCCAGTTTTAGCGCAATCAAGAATGATTTTTGTTGGCCTTGTGAGCCAAATTTTTTGATAGGAAATGAATCAATTTCAAATGACAAATCGTCTTTGTGAATGCCAACGCTGGTGTACTGCAACGCTCGGTCTTTGGCTAAATTTTCATTTAATAAATTTAGTAAGCTGTTCTCATAAAGATGACTTTCATAAACGAGTTGTACTTGTTCTGCACTTCCTGTAATGGCTTGATGATGCTTATTAAAAATAGGTAAAAATTCGGCAATAAAGGCTTTTCTTTTTTCGAAAAGTAAAGCAGCAAAACCATCCAATTGCTCGTTGTAAATAGATAAGGTGTCCTTGTCAAAAACGTGGTTCAAAGCAAAATACTTCAACAAAGCGTTGCGCTGACTGATGGTTTTTTGATATTGAATCAATTGTTGCAAATAGGTCGCGTCAAGTTGCGAAATCACGCTGTCCATAAATTTTCTTCGGGTTTCGCTGCCTTCTATAATAAGGTCGCGGTCGGCGGGCGAAATAATTACCAATGGAATGAAACCAATGTGGTCTGAAAATTTGTCGTAAGCTTTGCCGTTTCTTTTTAAAATCTTTTTTTGCCCTTTTTTGATGCTGCAAACAATTTGTTCGTTGCGCTCATTTTTTTCAAACAAAGCATCAATTACAAAAAAATCCTCACCGTGTTTAATGTTTTGAATCGCAAGCGGATTGAAATAACTTTTGCCGTAAGCCAAATGATAAATCGCATCCAGAACATTCGTTTTTCCAATTCCGTTTTTGCCAACAAAACAATTAATCTTGTTGTCAAATTCAAATTCAGCTTCGGCAAAATTTTTATAATTGAATAAAGAAATTTTTTTTAAATACATAGTGAAAGCCTCCTTTTTATTGACAACGACCTCGTTTATGAGTGCTAGTTTAGAGGGGCGCAAATTATTGAAAATTATCCATATTATTAAGGTTTTCAAGAATTGAAAAAAGAAAGAAGATAAAACTGAATATAAAATCAATTTTTTTTACGTCTGTTTCAATAAAAATTTTATTTTTGCGGCTCACTAAATTAATTTTAAATGGCTACTTACAGCAAACGAGGATATAAAACACCAAAAGAGAAAGAAGTAAAAGAACC
>CAUPCW010000073.1:0-16562 GCA_963509895.1 uncultured Flavobacterium sp. | reverse complement strand
TGGCAGTAAAAAAACCTGCAGCGCCACCTCCCACAATTAAACAGTCGTACATCATCGTAATCTTTCGGGAAAATTACAAAAAATTCCATCGACACCCAATGCGATTACTTTTTTAATGTCTTCAGGTTCGTTGACGGTGTAAGTATTGATTTTAAATCCTTCTTTGTGAATGCGTTTTACATTTTCGGGCGTAAGGGTTTTGAACCAAGGATTGATGGATTGTGCCTTTAATTGATGCGCCATTGGGAGTGCTTCTAGCGGATTTTCTTCTGTTAAGACGTCAATGGCTATTTTGGAATTGAGTTTTCGATAGGTTTCTAATTCGTTCCAAAGGAAACTGGAAATGATAAAATCGGTTTTATTCCAACCTTTTTTGACAAAAGCAGAGACTATTTTGTGTGTAGCTTCGGCGGTATTTTTGCCTTTTAATTCGATATTCAAAGGTACTTTTCGGTCGATGGTGGTGATGATTTCTTCTAGCGTTGGAATGTGATGTCCGCCTTTTACGATTACTTTTTGCAAGGCTTCGAAGGTGTAGTTTTCTATCGGACCTTTTGCATTGGTGAGGCTATCCAAAATATCATCGTGAAACACCATAACTTCTCCTGTTTTGATGACAAACACATCAATTTCGATGCGGTCGACGCCCATCGCTAATGCTTTTTTAATCGCGGGAACGGTGTTTTGGGTTTCGTGTCCCATAGCGCCTCTATGGCCTATGTTGAGTGGTTTGTGCATAGTAGTACAACTTGTTAATCCAATAAAAATAAGCCAAAGATACGTTTGAAGTTTCATTTTTTTCTTTTGGTCTAAAATAGGAAAAAGCAATTACTTTTTGGTTAAATACGAGGTTATCATTGTTTTATGTTTTTTGTAAAATTAACCGCAAGGTTCGGAAAGATTTATGCAAGGAACGCAAAGTATAAAAGCATTGCTTCTTGTTTCTTCTTGGTAAAAAAAAAACACCACAAATTCACAAATTATACTCCCTACTTTGGGAAATCAATTTGCGAATTTGCGGTGTTTGAACTCTTATGAAATTTCTATTTTTTGGCCTCTAAAAGCACAAAAGTAAAATTAGAATTGATCGTTACTTTTCCATTGGTCACTTTTGCTTCTTGGTTAGAATAGGCATCGCGAAGAAGGGTTCCATCTGCGAAAATGGTGCCTACAGGTATTTCTTTGGCTCCAAGATTTACATCTAACGCAATGACCACTTGGTCGGTGAAGTTTCCTTTTGAAAAATAACGACTGAAGGTATACGGAGTAGCCGAAATTTGTTTGTGAACTCCAGCTCCGATTGCAGGATGGTTTTTTCTGAACTGTCCTAGTTTTTGCCAATGCGCCAATGTTTTTTGGGTTTTGGGATTGGTTTTTATGGCTTTCCAGTTCATAAATGAGCGTAGAGTGGCGTCGCCCTGTGTGCCTTCGATAACCAACGAACGTCCAGATTCATCCCCATAATACACTTGCGAAATTCCGGGAGAAAGCAATAGTTTAGTCCCGCTTTCGATGGTTTTTTCTCTTTTGGCATCGAATGGACCACCATCATCGTGAGAGGATAAATAATTCAGCACGCTATACCCTTGCAGCTCGTTGTTAAGCTTGGAAGAGTATTTAGAAAAAATGAATTCATAGTCTTTTTGAGCATCCCATTTGAACTCAAAATTGATCATATTGTTGAAGCCGTTTTGGTAGTAATTGATTTTTTTGTCTCCAAAATCAAATTCTTGTCCACCACTAATACCGTAGTTATACACTTCGGCTATGGTGTAAAAAGAGTTGTTGTCTAATATTTTGGATGGGTTGTTTTTCTTCCAAATTTCAAAAGCATAATTGCATTCTTTTTGGAAGGCTGCCCATACTTTTTCGTCGGTATGTTTTACGGTATCGGCACGGTAGCCATCGATTCCAAATTCAACAATATAATCCGTCAACCATTTGATGATGTAGTATTTTGGTGCTCTTGGATAGCCGGTTCTTTTGAAAAAAGCATCTAATGAAGCCATTTCTTTTTCGTAACGGCCTTCTTTTTTCCATTTTTCAATTAAGAAAGTAGGAAGGGCTACTTCTTTTTCGCTTTCGGTTTTTACATCTGGAAGATTGGCTACTAGCGTACAAGCGGTAGTTCCTTCGAAAGTTTTGTAATCGCATTGAGGAGATGTTCTTACCCATTCGCTTGGCCATACAGGATCATTGGCTGTTACGGGTCCGGTGTGGTTGATTACGCCGTCTAATACAATTCGGATTCCTTTGGCGTGCGCTTTTTTAACCAAATCTGCTAAGTCTTTTTTAGTTCCGAAATTTGGATCTAAAGCCGTCCAATCTTTGGCCCAATACCCGTGGAAGCCATAGCTTAAACCCGTTCCTTCGTCTACACCATCGTGAATTTGTTCTACAATGGGTGTCAACCAAATGGCATTGATTCCTAGTTTAGAAAAGTAGCCTTCTTCAATTTTTTTGGTAATTCCTTTAATATTTCCTCCTTCAAAACCGCGCAATTTTCCCGTAGTTTTAGTTTGGTCAAAGTATATTTCTTTCTTATTGTTATCGTCATTAAAACGGTCGGTTAGTAGGAAATACAAATTGGCACCTTCCCAAACAAAGGGTGTAGTTTCTTTTTTAGGTGAACTCTTTTTTTGTGCATTCGTATATCCGCAAAACAAGGAAGATAGGGCGAGTGTTAGTGCTAAAGCTTTATTTTTCATTATTTATTGAATTTGAATGATGGTTGATTTGTCTTTGGTTACAGAAATTGAAACACTTATGGTATTCGATTCTTTTGTAAATGGTGTTACGACTCCGTTTACTTTTATTTGAGTGGTAGTAGTAGCGTTGTGCAACACCAGATTCGCTTTTCTGTCTTTTGAACTATAGGCTTTTCCAACTTGTGTTGCAACGGTTATAGTAGACATTTTGTCTTTAGAATTGGCTTTGAAATGGAGTATTTCATAGTTGCCTTTTTCAAAAGCATTCGCCGTTAATCCATCATCATTGTAGAGTTTGCCTTCGCTGTTTGGTGTTTTCTCATCCATAAAGTAATGCAAGTCAAAAGCATCTAAACTATATTTTGTGGTATTTTGAATGGTTTTAATCCTTGGAATAAAAGCGCCTCCACGAACAAAAACAGGGATATGATCTGTTGCTGTAGCTACTTCGGCAAAGGAACCGCCTATGTATTTGCTGTCGTTGTAAAAATCGAACCAATTGTTGTTTTTTGGAAAGTACACCGTAGCCGATGTTTTTCCGGCATCCGTTATGGGTTGCACCAAGAAATCATTTCCCCAAAAATACGTGTTAGCTGTAGTTTGCAATTGTTGATTATCGGGTTCTTCAAAGAATAAAGGACGCATCAATGGAGTTCCTTTTTGGTTGTTTTCAAAAGCCAAAGTGTAATTGTAAGGTAGCAATTGGTATCTCAATTCCACTTGTTTTTTAGCATTGGCTTTGGTTACAACATCTTTATAAACAGGTTCTGATGCTACGTCTTCTTGTGCGTGAGGTCTAAAAATAGGTTGAAAAACTCCGTATTGTAGCCATCTAGTATATAATTCGTTGTCAAAATAATCTCCTGCAAAACCTCCTAAATCCGAGTGCATATAGCCCATTCCTTGCAATCCCATTTGCAAAGAAATCTCGGTTTGCGGTTTTAAACCTCCCCAAGAACGGCTTACATCGCCAGACCAAGGCATCATACCAAAACGTTGTGAGCCTGAATATCCAGCTCGCATTAAGATAAAAGGTCTCGTGGTAGAGAATTCTTTTTGGTACCCTTCTGCAATGAGTTGCGCCCAATTGTGTCCGTAAATATTATGAACTTCATCTGCCGAGCCACCGCTTGTAATTGCGGCAGAAGGGAAAACTTCGGGTTCGCCCAAATCACCCCACAAACCACCAACACCTTGGTTGATCAACGTTTTGTATATATTCCAAAACCATTGTTTGCCTTCAGGTTGGAAAATATCTACAATTCCAGTGTTGCCAAAATAGAAATCATAAGTAAACGGTTTTCCTTCTTTGTCTACGGCTAAGACTTTTTTATCTGCTGCTTCTTTCCATTTTGACGAAGTTGTTAAAATAAAGGGTTCAGTAATTACTACAGTTTTAACGCCTTTTTTATTTAAATCGTCCATCATTTTAGTTGGATTAGGAAAATTGTCTTTGTCCCAATCCAAGTTGCCCATCGTTCCTTGTACGGTTTTTCCAAACCAATACAAATCAAGAATAATGGCGTCTACTGGAATTTCATCTTTGATGTATTTGTCGATAGTTTTATTCACTTCGGCCTCGGTATGATAACCAAAACGGCTAGAAAAATTACCCAAAGTCCAACGAGCGGGTAGTGGTTGTTTTCCTGTCAAGTTGGTGTAGTTGTCAATCAAATCTATCCAATTATCGCCTGCAATTACTTGATAGGTTTTTCTTCCAGAAATGGTTTCGTAAGCTAGCGTATTATTTTTTTGGCTGTCCAAATCCAAATAACCAATTGGTGCATTGTCAAAATGAACTGCATAGATTTTGGATGAAAGCACCAATGGCATAGTGAAATTCATCAATTCAGAACGGGTTTCGTATCCATAATGCGCTCTGTTGTACAACTGAAGGCGATTGCCACGGCGATTCATTCCTAAAACTCTTGCGCCTCCGCCGTATAAAACTTCGGTAGCGTCTAAGTTAAAATCTAGGATTTCATTGTTTTCTTTTTTGAAATAGCCTGTTTTTTCCGAGATTAGTTCTTTGTTGTTGAACCAATAACTTATTTTGAAAGGTGATTTTTGAATAATGACTTTGATTCCTTTTGTGGCTAATTGCAAATCTGTGGTGGTCTCGCTAATTTTTACAATTCCTTTTTGTGGTGTTAGTACTACCGCATGAGAACCAGGATTTTGTTTTTCGCCATTGGGGACAAAAGAGGTTGTCACAATTTTGTCAGAATAAGGCTGAATATAATAAACACCATCCGAAGTTTTGATCTCAAGTGTTTGATTGTTTTTCTTATAACTTTCGAATTTTCTATTGGCATTTTGTGCCCATGAAATACTAGAGACTAAAAGAAATAGAATTATTTTCTTCATGGTATTTAATTTAAAATAATAAAGAGACTCTTTTAATTGAGTTCTATAATGATAGCGGTTTCTCCTTCGAGAGTCAATTCTTTGGTCAAATCGAGGGTCTTGTTATCTAACACTGATTTTCCTGAAGTAATATTTTGAAGGTTTTCTTTAAAACGGGCTAGATTTACCGTTTGAGATTTGCTGTTGTTGTTTAAAACGACCATAACCGTTTTTTGGTCTGTATATCTAAAATAGACATAGACATTATTTTCTGGGATGTAGTGGGTTGTTTTGCCAAAATGAATAGCGTCATTGTTTTTTCGCCATTGGAATAATTTGGAACTAAAAGCAAAGAATTTTTCTTGTTCAGCGGTTCTTCCAGAAGCAAGGAAGGCGTTATTGCTATCTCCTTTCCATCCACCAGGAAAATCCTGACGTATGGCCGCATCACCCTCTTTGTCTTTGTTTCCTGCCATTCCAATTTCGGAACCATAATAAAGTTGTGGAATCCCTCTACTAGTAGCCAATAACGTCATGGCCATTTGGTACTTTTTAAAGTCATTTTTGTAGATTTCATTGAAACGCATGGTGTCGTGATTTTCTACAAAAGTTAGCATATTATTGATGTTTGGATACAGAAAATCGTTAGAGAAATTATCATATACTTTCACCATTCCTTTATCCCAAGACGCTTCGTTTTCATTGAATACAGTGCTCACGGCATCATGTAAAGTAAAATCCATTACTGAGGGTAAATACGAATTGTAATTTTGTATCGCACCTATTTTACTATCTTTTTGCCAATAGGCCATTTGTGCTTGTTGATGCATCCAAACTTCGCCGACAATATTGAAGTTGGGGTATTCGTCTGTAATTGATTTGGTCCATTTAGCGATGCCATCTTTGTCGCAGTAGGAGTAAGTATCTACTCTAAAACCATCTAAATCTGCATATTCTATCCACCAAATTGCATTTTGAATAAGGTAATTTAAAACTAGTGGATTGGATTGATTCAAATCTGGCATTGATTTTACAAACCAGCCATCCATACACATTTTAGCATCAATTTTAGAGGCATTGGTGTCAAATTGAGTGGTCATTTTATAATTGGTTTGTGCGTAACCCGGAAATTGATGCAACCAATCATAAGTTGGTAAATCTTTAATCATCCAGTGTTCGGCTCCCCAGTGATTGGTCACGTAGTCCATGATTAATTTCATGTCTCGTTTGTGTAATTCTCCTGCCAGTTGAACGTATTCATCATTGGTGCCAAATCTTGGGTCAATTTTGTACACGTCAGATTGACCATAGGTATGATACGAATAAGCTTTGTCATTGTCTTCACAAAGAGGAGTTGGCCAAATGGCAGTCGCTCCTAATTCTTTGATATAGTCTAAATGCTGAAGCATCCCTGCGATATCGCCTCCGTGTCTTCCGCCTGGTTTGCTTCGGTCGTATTTTTCAGTAACAGTTGGATCGCTGTCGTTTTTGGGGTTGCCATTTGCAAAACGATCCGACATGATAAGATAAATAACATCTGAAGCGTCAAAACCTTTGCGTTGAGCGGAATTGGCTTTTCTCTCTTTAATACTATATTTTTTAGTAAAACTTGTTTTTTTATTTTTACTAAAAGTGAAAAGAAGTTCTTGTGCAGGACTATTCTTCGTATCGATTGTTATAAAGAGATAATTAGGGTTTTCAGTTTTTTTGACATCTTTTATGGGAATGTTATTTGAAACTGAAACTTCATTTTCGGCAATATTTTTACCATAAAATAAGATTTGAATTTCTGATTTCTGCATTCCAGCATACCAAAAGGGAGGCTCCACTCGACTAATTTGAGCGAATAATGGACTAGTCATGATAAGACAAAAAAGGAGTAATTTCTTCATTTGGATATAAATTTTAAACCCTTTCAAAGTAAACTCTGAAAGGGTTAGTGTTTGTTACTTTAACGCTTAGCTTCTCACCAACAGATTGGGTTCTACTACCACAGCATTTCCGTTTACAAAAACAGTAAGTTCTTTGTCTCCTTCTAATGAAAATTTAGTGTCGTCTTGTGTAACTTCAATTTTAACGATTTGATGTCTGAAGTTAATTTTAAAAGAATACCCTTCCCATTCTTTAGGGATTTTTGGAGAAAAATGAAGCGTATCATCTTTTATACGCATTCCCCCAAAACCTTCTACTATACTCATCCATGTACCTGCCATAGAGGTGATGTGACAACCTTCTTCCACTTCTTTGTTGTAGTCATCTAAATCTAGTCGTGAAGTTCTTAAGTAGAAAGCATAGGCCATATCCATTTTGTCTAATTTAGCCGCTTGGATAGAGTGAACGCAAGGCGAAAGGGAACTTTCGTGAACCGTAAAGGATTCATAAAATTCAAAATTCTTTCTTAATTCTTCGGTTGTAAAATGATCTTCGAAAAAATAAAACCCTTGCAGAACGTCTGCTTGCTTAATGTATGGTGAACGCAAAACTCTATCCCAAGACCATTTTTGATTGATTGGTCGTTGTGATTTGTCTAGGTCTTTTACAGGAACCAAATCTTTATCTAAGAAACCATCTTGCTGCAAGTAAATCCCTAATTCTTCTGATTTTGGGAAATACATGTTTCCAGCAACTTTTTTCCAATCTTGAAGTTCAGCATCAGAAAGAGTTACTTTTTCAATCACACGTTTGTGATCTGATGGGTACTCAGTGGCTACTTTTTGGATTTGTTCGTAGGTATAATCAATACACCATTTAGCAATATAATTGGTGTAGAAGTTATTGTTAATGTTGTTCTCGTATTCGTTAGGTCCAGTTACACCAAGGATAACGAATTGGTTTTTGTCTTTTGAGAAAGAAGCTCTTTGGTGCCAAAAGCGTGCGATTCCAATCAAAACTTCCAATCCTTTCTCTGGGATATATGAATAATCACCTGTAAAGCGGTGGTAATTAAAAATGGCAAAAGCAATGGCTCCATTACGGTGAATTTCTTCATGAGTAATTTCCCATTCGTTGTGGCATTCTTCTCCATTCATAGTAACCATTGGGTATAAAGCAGCGCCGTTTTTAAAACCTAAATTGTCTTTAGCGTTTTCGATAGCTTTATCCAATTGGTTGTAACGATACGTCAATAAGTTGCGCGCTACTTCTTGGTCTTTAGTAGCCATGTAAAACGGAATACAATACGCTTCAGTATCCCAATAGGTTGATCCGCCATATTTCTCACCAGTAAATCCTTTTGGACCAATATTTAAGCGAGAATCTTTTCCTAAATAGGTTTGATTCAGTTGGAAAATATTAAAACGGATTCCTTGTTGTGCTTTCACATCTCCAGCAATTGTGATGTCTGACATTTCCCAAATTTTAGCCCAAGCGTCAATTTGTTCTTGCAACAACACTTCATAACCTTTTGCTAAAGCTGTTTGGATTACTTTTTCGGCAGCCGCCAATGTGTTATCATGGTTTAAAGAAACCGTATATCCACCAATTTTTTGGATAGAAGATACTTCTCCTTTGGCCACCAATGTTTCGTAGGTGTATTGTACTTTGTCATTTGTAGATTCAATGGATGAAGCAGAAATATGTGAAGGAACGCCATTAATCAAAACGGTATTATGCATAAAAGTGGTTACTTTAAAATGCGTTTTGAAAGTTTGAGCGGTAACAAAAGCTTCATGAGGCGCTTTTTTTACTTCTAATGGTTCCCAGAATTTTTCTTCCCAATTGGTGTCTTCATTGGTAATTCCTGCATCAATATACGGTTTGTAAACTATTTTTGCATCTTTGTTAAGCGGAGTGATTTCATAATTAATATATCCAGCTTCGTCTAAGTTTAAACTTAAAAAGCGACGCACATTTACAGCAATTTCGGTTCCATTAGCCAAAGTTGCTTCGAAGGAACGATGGTACCATCCTTCTTTCATGTTTAATTCTCTTTTGAAGTTTTTAACTTGAGAACAAGCAAATAAATCAAAATTTTCACCATTAATTTCTATAGTAATTCCTATCCAGTTGGGAGCATTTAATACTTTGGCAAAGTATTTTGGGTATCCGTTTTTCCACCAACCCACTTTAGTTTTGTCTGGGTAGTAAATTCCAGCAATATAACTTCCTTGAAAAGTTGGTCCAGAATAGCTTTCTTCAAAATTCGCTCTTTGTCCCATAGCGCCATTTCCTATACTGAAAAGACTTTCGGATGATTTTACTCTTTCGACATCAAATTCTTCTTCAATGATCGACCAATTGTCTGGTTTTATATAATCTTGGTTCATTTTATTTTAATTTATTTTAATTTCTATTGTTATTTAGTGGAGACTTTTTAAAAGTCAAAAGAAATGTTTTTATTTTTCGATTAATTCCTTTAAAAATTCAGTTCCCATGAAGGTAAAATCTTTAAAGTTATGGTGGGCTTCATGCAAAATAGTATCATCACCGATTCCGATACTCGTCATGTTGCCAATGTTGGCTGCTTGAACTCCCGCCACAGAATCTTCAAAAACAAAAGCATCATTAACTGCTATATCTAACAGTTTGGCCGCAATTAAAAATACTTCAGGATCGGGTTTTGCATTGGATACATCATTCCCGTCAACAATGGCGTGAAAGTAAGATAGTATGCCTGTTTTTTCTAAAATAGGTCTTGCATTTTTACTAGCCGAACCCAGTGCGATGAGTTGTTCATTATCTTTTAGGTAATTCAAAACGGTACGTACACCTGGTAGTAATTCGCTCTCATCCATATCTACCAAATAAGATAAATAGTCTTCATTTTTTTGAACCAACCATTGATCTTTTTGTTCCTGAGTGGCTTGTACGTCACCTAGTTCTAATATAATGTCTAGCGATCGTACTCGGCTTACTCCTTTTAATAATTCATTATGTTCGTGCGTAAATTCGATAGTTAAGCTGTCGGCAATTTTCTTCCAAGCTAAATAATGGTATTTTGCAGTATCTACAATTACACCATCTAAATCGAAAATAAATCCTTTTTTCTTTTTCATTTTAAAATATATTTTAGTGGCCCGTTGTTTTTTCTTTAATGAAAATAACGCCTAAGCCTGCAATCAACATTGAAGTTCCAGCAATAACAATAATGGCCATTGGGAAACCTCCAAAAAGGGCAATCAAAGTACTTCCTAATAATCCTGCGGCAATTTGTGGTAAAGTAATCGTAGCATTGAATAATCCCATATATACTCCCATTTTGTCTGCGGGTAATGATCCAGAAAGCATCGCATAGGGCATCGCCAAAATAGCAGCCCAAGCTAATCCAACGCCTACCATAGAAAGTAGTAATGTGTTTTTATCATCTATCAAAAACATAGATATTAATCCTAATCCTCCTAATAGTAGTGAGAACGAATAAGTTTTTTTGCGGCCAATGGATTTTGCAATTGAAGGAATAAGTAGCGAGTAAATAGCGGCTACTGCGCTGTAAAAGGCAAATAAAACACCTGTCCAATCTCCAGCTTCATTAAACCCTATTGATTTTGCATCGAGTGCATCTGGTCCCCATACTTGATTTGCAATAGCTCTTGTGGTATAAACCCACATCAAGAATAAAGCAAACCAAGAGAAAAATTGCACGAATCCTAACTGCCAAAAGATTTTTGGCGCAGTAGTAATAAGTTTAATAATGTTTGTTTTTTCTTTTTTAACCTCAGTATCCAAGTCAATTTTGTTATAAAGTGCATGCTCTTTTGGGGCATATTCTTTGGTTTTGAATACTGTCCAAAGCACACTTAATAATAAGATAGCCCCTCCAATATAAAATGACCATATTACAGAGTCGGCAACTTTTTCACCAGGAGCAGGTACATTAGCAATTCCTGATTTGGCTAAAATCCATGGGAGTAAAGAGCCAAATACAGCTCCAAAATTGATCAAGGCACTCTGAAGTGAATAGCCTAAGTTGCGTTGGTCATCATTAACCATGTCGCCTACTAAGGCTCTAAAAGGTTGCATGGTCACATTAAAAGAGGTGTCCATTAATAGCAACATTAATCCTCCAAAAAATAAAGGGGGTAATAAATAGGCAAAATATTCAGCATTAGGCATAAAAAACATGGCCAATGCCGAAACGATTGCTCCAAAAAATATAAAAGGAATTCTTCGTCCAAGTTTGGTCCAGGTTTTGTCGCTTGAAAGTCCAATAATGGGTTGAACGATTAAACCCGCCAATGGCGCAGCTAACCAAAAATAACCAATACTGTGAACATCTGCTCCAAGAGCTTCAAGAATTCTACTGGTATTTCCGTTTTGGAGCGAGTACCCAATTTGTACTCCCAAAAAGCCAAAGCTCAGATTCCAAATTTGCCAAAAACTTAATTTTGGTTTTTCCATATAATAATTTTTACAAGTTAAATATTACAAGCGTTTTTTCTGTTTTTTAAGTCTAATGCTGCATTTGCACGTACCTAGTAGTGGTGCATAATCCACAAAAAACGTATGAATGTATTGGTGGAGTCTTTCTTTTTTAATGGATTGCTTAATTTTAGGAAGGCGAACCTAAAAATCTAACTAATTATAGATTCTAGTTGCTTCAAAAATTTAGAGTTACCATTAGAATTGTTACTTTACCAAATATGTTTCACTACACTTAAGTGGTGCTTCTTTCTTAATTATTTAAAATTCTGAAAGTTACAAAAAATAATAATTTGTTTTTGTTTGTGATAAACAAGGTTTTGTTTATTGAGAAATATGCCCAAAAATGAATTTAACTATAAAAAAAATAGTATTGAATTATGGGGAATGTTAAAAACAAAACTCTGCTTGATTTTCGAAGTAAAAGAAAAAGTTTTGACAAGTGTAAATATAGAAAATTATTTACTTGAGGATTATTTCTCAAGTAAATAATTAGAACTCTAACGTTTTTTGTTGATAAATCATCAATTTAATCAGTAGATTCTCTTTCTATTAAATGGGTTTCTATTATTTCTGTTTTGTAGATTTCATCCTCTTGTTCATGCTCTTCAGATTCTAATCGTTGAATGAGCATTTCTGCTGCTTTTTTGCCCATTTTGGCGCCACTTTGACTTACAGTTGTGATGGTTGGAGTAGAGTATTTCGAGATGATTCCGTCGGTAAAAGCGATGATAGCCAAGTCTTTTGGAACAATTAGCCCCATTTTGTGAGCGGTTTTTAAAATAGTAACAGCAAAAAGTTCATTGACCGCGAATACTGCATCTATAGCTTTATCTTCTAATAATTGACTAATAGTGATTTCGCAAGTATCTACATCTTCTATTTTAATAATTAAATTTTCATCAAATAAAATTGCATTATCTAATAAAGCTTTGGTGTAACCATCTGTTCTTAATTTACCCACACTAACATAATCAACTGTGGTTACTAATGCTATTTTTTTCCTTCCTTGTTTTATTAAGTATTCGACGGCTTCATAAGCCGCTTTTTTGTCGTCTATAATTACTTTATCGCAATGTACCTCGTCTGTTATTCGATCAAACATAACTACAGGCATGCCTTGGTCGATAACTTCGGTGATGTGATGAAAATCTTTTTTGTATTGAGTCTCTTTTGATAAGGACATAATAAAGCCATCGGTACTACCGTGGGCTAATAATTCCATATTCATTACTTCTTTGTCAAAGGAATCATCAGATAAACAGATGATTACGCTATATCCTTTTTCATTGGCCACTTGTTCTATACCATTTATTACAGTCGAGAAAAAATAGTGTACAATTTCTGGTATAATAATCCCTATTGTTTTGGTTCTTCTGTTTTTTAAGCTTAAGGCAATATTATTAGGCTTATAGTTATAGAACTTGGCAAAAGCTTGGACTTTTAAACGTGTTTCTTCCCCAATTTCTAAGCTGTTGCGTAATGATTTTGACACGGTTGAAATAGAAACGTCTAATTCTTTTGCTATTTGTTTTAGGGTGACTTTTTTTTTCATTTTAGTTATTTGTAAAAAATTGAGTATCTAATGTGTTGCTATATTTTTTTTGTTTCTGGCAATTTTTAGTTAAAAATAATAAATATATCTCAAAGTTTTCAACACTATCACGTTTTCGTAAATCAAACTGATTTTTGTCATGTTAGCGGTATTAATATTATGTTAATTTTGAAATTCGAAGTAAAACAAAGGCTTAACAAAAAACCAAAATTAAAAATTAATTTAAACAAAAAGTATGAAAACAATTTATAAAAAGTTGTTATTTTTATTGCTACTGCTTCCTTTCAGTATTCTGGCTCAGAATACTGTTAGTGGATCTGTTGTTGACAAAGCAACAGGGCAACCCATACCGGGGGTCAATATTAATGTAGAAGGGACTTCTAGTAGTGCATCTACAGGTTTTGATGGTAAATATCAAATAGGCAATATTAAAAAAGGAGATAAAATTGTATTTTCTTATGTAGGATACAGAAATCTTGTTATGGTATCAGATGGTCAAACAACTTTAAATGCTCAATTAGTTGAAGATGCTAATGAATTGAAAGAAGTTGTAGTTCAAGTAGGGTATGGAACTGTTAAAAAGAAAGATGCAACAGGTGCTGTAACCGTACTTGGAGCAAAAGACTTTAACAAAGGACCTGTAACTTCTGCAGATCAAATGATTCAAGGAAAAGTTGCTGGTTTGCAAATTACTAACGGTGGGGGTGCTCCTGGTGAGGGTGCAACCATTAGAATTCGTTCAGGGTCGTCTTTGAGTGCTGTCAATGATCCTTTGTATGTAATTGACGGTGTGCCTGTTGTTACAGGTGGTGTAAAAGGAGGACGAAACGTATTGGCGAATATTAACCAAAACAATATTGAATCGATTACGGTATTAAAAGATGCTTCTGCTACTGCTATTTATGGGTCTAGAGCTTCGAATGGGGTAATCATCATTACTACTAAAAAAGGTAAAGCCGGTGACCTTCAAATCAACTATAATGCCAATTTACAAGTATCTGAAATTACGAAAACAATTGATGCTTTGTCTGCTGATCAATTCAGAGAGTTAGTAAATGCTAAAGGTAGTGCAACTCAAATTGCTTTGTTGGGTGCTGCCAATACAGATTGGCAAAAAGAAATCTACAGAACAGCTATAGGAACAGACCACAACGTGTCAGTAAGTGGAGGAGCTGATAATATTACATATAGAGCTTCTGTGGGGTATGCGAATTTGAATGGTATTTTATTACGCGACAATATGGAACGTTCAACGATTTCTACAGCTTTAGTTGGCGACTTCTTTGATAAACACTTAAAAGTTCAAGTGAGCAACAATACTTCTTTAATCAATAGTAATTTTAGTAATAGAGGAGCTATTGGTTCTGCTGTTCGTTTTGATCCAACACAAGTGGTTAAAAATCCTGACGGCACTTATTTTCAATGGTATACCTATCCAAATAATGTGCAAACTGTCAATACTTTAGCAGGAAGAAACCCTGTATCTTTAATCGAGCAACAAAACAATTATGGTACTACTTACAGAAGTATTGGTAACATACAGTTTGATTACAAATTGCATTTCTTGCCTGAATTAAAAGCGATTGCTAATTTTGGGTATGATTATTTGAGTGGTCGTGCTTATGGGAATACAGAAGCTGATTATTTGAATGGTTTAGACGGGTCTGGTTATAATAATACTTACGAGGATCTTGAAAAAAGAAACAATAAGTTGATGGATTTGTACTTCAACTACAACAAATTGATGGAATCGATCAGTACACAAATTGATTTTACAGGAGGATATAACTATCAAGATTTTAGAGACAATTATGGAGGATTTAATTTTATTTATCAAAGTAATCAATTAACTCCGGTGGTTAATAGACCACGAAGAGTAAATTTACAGTCTTTCTTTGCTAGAGCTAATGTTACTATTGCAGATAAGTATCTCTTAACAGCATCTTATAGACGTGACGGTTCTTCTCGTTTTGCTGAAAACAATCGTTGGAGTAATTTCCCTGCTGTTGCTGTAGCTTGGAAGATTAAAGATGAAAATATCTTAAAAGATGTAGAGTCTGTATCTACACTTAAACTGAGAGCAGGTTGGGGTATTACAGGACAACAAGATATTGGAGGTGATGGTTTTCCTTCATTGCCACTGTATTCAGTATCAAATATATCAGGACAATATCCTTTCGGTAATGTGTATTATCCAACGTACCGTCCTTCAGCATATAACCTAGATTTGAAATGGGAAGAAACGACAACTATCAATGTGGGTATTGATTTTGGTTTTATGAACAACAGAATTACTGGTACTGTTGATGTGTACCAAAGAGATACTAAAGACTTGTTATTGTATACTCAAAATCCTCCCTTCTTTGGGTTCTCTAACTACGATAACTACAACGTAGGAAAGATTAGAAACAGAGGGCTTGAAATTTCAGGTTCTGTAATTCCTGTAAAAAATGACAATTTCGAATGGACAGTAGGAGGTAATATTACATTCCAAAATTCTGAAATTACAGCTTTATCAAGTGATGCTCCTGAATTTAATGGTATACCTACTGGAGGTTATGAAGGTGGAACGGGTAATACTATTCAAAATCATCAGATTGGGTATGCACCAAGTTCTTTCTACGTGTATGAGCAAGCTTATGATGCAGCGGGTAAGCCAATGGATGGTGTATTTATAGACCGTAATGGTGACGGAATTGTGAATGAAAAAGACAAATACCGTTTCCATAAACCAGCTGCAGATGTTTTCTATGGTTTTAATACTAGCCTTACCTATAAAAACTGGGATTTTGCAGCAGCTTTTAGAGGCTCATGGGGTAATTATATGTACAATAACGTAGATTCAAACAATGGTTCGATAGCTGGCGTATTAATTAATCCTACGTATTTGTCTAATGCAGTAGAAAATGTATTAGAAACAGGTTTCACTACTAATGATATCAAACGTTTTGAATCTGATTATTATATTCAAGATGCTTCTTTCTTGCGTTTAGATAATGTGAGCATTGGGTATACATTTAATCAAAAACCAGATTCAAAATCATTAGTAAAATTAACTTTAGCCGCTCAAAACGTTTTTGTTGTTACTAAGTATGCTGGTTTGGATCCTGAAATTGCTAGTGGTATTGATAACAATTTGTATCCAAGACCAATTACGTTCACCTTAGGATTAAACGTTAATTTCTAATTCAAATTTAAGAAAAATGAAAAAATCACAATTTAATTTAATAGGAATGGCATTGCTGTTTTTTGTAATGTTATTCTCTTCTTGTGTGGATGATTTGGACCAGTCAAGTTCAGATAAAGGCGCTTCAGTTGATGCAGAAGAATTTTTTAAAGATCCTAGTTCCTATAAGCAGTACTTGGCAAAATTGTATGCTGGTTATGCAACTACAGGTCAAAATGGGCCTGCTGGGGCTCCTGATATTGCTGGTATCGATGAAGGAGCTAGTCAATATATTAGAGGTTTTTGGCTAATGCAAGAGTTGACTACTGATGAGGCAATTATTGGTTGGGGAGATCAAACCATTAAAGATTTTCACTATCAGACATGGACTTCATTGGATACTTTTATAGCAGCTACTTTTGCTCGTTTC
>CAUPCW010000072.1:0-17003 GCA_963509895.1 uncultured Flavobacterium sp. | reverse complement strand
TCAAGCCGCACGATTAAGAACTTTACCATTATCCGTATCGGGAATAATTGTGGGGAGTATGTATGCCTTAGCGCATCCAACAGAAGCTATTTTAACACCAACCGAAGTGTTCAATTGGTCTATTTTAGGCTTTGCTTTGCTTACCACTTTGGGGTTACAAGTTTTATCAAACTTTGCCAACGATTATGGGGATGGTGTAAAAGGCACCGATAACGAAGATAGAGTCGGGCCAAAACGTGCCATTCAAAGTGGAGTGATTGCTGCTCCAGCTATGAAGCGTGCCATAATCATCACTTCGGTACTAACGCTTTTATCAGCCATTACACTAATTTATGTTGCTTTTGGTGATACTAATTTTGTGTATTCGTTATTTTATTTAGTACTTGGAGTTTTGGCTATCGTCTCAGCTATCAAATATACGGTGGGAACGTCGGCTTATGGATATCGAGGATACGGAGACGTTTTTGTGTTTGTATTCTTTGGCTTGGTAAGTACGCTTGGGGTCAACTTTTTGTATGCTAAACAATTGGATTTCGATTTGTTTTTACCCGCAATTGGCATCGGATTATTGAGTGTTGCAGTACTTAACTTGAACAATATGCGAGACGAAGCCTCGGATAGAAAATCTGGAAAGAATACGATCGTGGTACAAATGGGCGGAGAAAAAGCCAAAAAATACCATTATTTTCTTATTATCACTGCAATGGTGGTGTTTCTTGCTTTTGCTTTGATTAATGCTTTTGCTTTTGATCAATACTTGTTTGTATTGGCCTACATCCCATTAGTAAAACATCTTCAAACGGTTCAAAAAAACACCAACCCCAAAGAATTAGATCCTGAATTGAAAAAAGTAGCTTTAAGTACCTTCTTGCTGTCGTTGCTTTTTTCATTATGCGTGATTTATTTCTTCTCAGACCTTATTGTGAATACTTTTATGGGTGGTCGATAAGACTATGATTTTATCATTCAATCATTCAATCATTCAATCATTCAATCATTCAATCTTTTAATTAGTAAACAATGAAAATTACATTCTACGGACACGCTTGTATCGGAATTGAAGTAGCAGGAAAACATATCTTGGTCGATCCATTTATTACCGGAAACCCAAAAGCCAGCCATATCAATATAAATGAACTAAAAGCTGATTATATTTTGATTACCCACGCTCATTTTGACCATGTGCAAGATGTCGAGGCTATTGCTAAACGCACGGATGCTGTGATTGTTTCCAATTGGGAAATTGCCCATTATTTCGGTGCCAAAGAACTAAAATTCCACCCTATGAATCACGGTGGAAGCTGGACTTTCGATTTCGGAAAAGTAAAATATGTGGCTGCGGTTCACTCAAGTGCCTTCCCAGATGGGACTTATGGTGGTAATCCTGGTGGATTTGTAATCGAAGGCGAACACAAAAATATCTACATCTCTGGCGATACAGCACTAACGATGGATATGAAATTAATCCCTATGCGCACCAAGCTAGATTTGGCGATTTTCCCAATTGGAGATTGCTTCACGATGGACATTGAAGACGCCATTATTGCTTCGGATTTTGTAGAATGTGACAAAGTGCTGGGTTGTCATTTTGATACTTTTGGTTTCATCGAAATCAATCACGAACAAGCCATCAAGAAATTTTTCGACAAAGGAAAAGATTTAATGCTTTTATCCATTGGTGAGTCGATAGAATTGTAGTTCTTCTGGTATAGTTAGCATTAGGAGCTGATTCCTGCTGTCCACTATATCTTTACTGCCGAACCCCGGCAGTAAAGGATGCCGTTCCCATCAGGGCTAGGGTCGAGTGCATTCATCACGCTTTGTTTTTATGTTTTAATACTATTTGCTCGTTGAGTGAAATTCTAATAAAAAATAAACCACATAGGATCATAGAAAAATGCTAATCCGCTAAAGAATCAATAGAAATAGGATAATTTTTCGCATAGAATAACTATGTGAAGAGTAAAAAGTCTATTGGTTACTTTTAAAAAGAATAATAAATTCTATGTTTCTATGTGGTTAAAAAATATGCTATAGGATTATGAATAAAAAAACATTCCTTTTACTTTTTACAGTATTTTGTTGTTCTTCATCACTTCTAGCTCAAAAAACGGGCTATTGGGACAAAGAAAGAGCTACTTCCAAAGAAATTATCGTTTCCGCAAGAGACCGAATCATCATCAAAACAGAAGACTTGCCTACTGGAACAACCGAAGTCGTGTATCGCATTACTTTACTAGACGAAAACCAACAAATGGCGGGAAGCTTGGTTTCAGTACTAAAATCCATTCCAGATCCTACTGGAATTAGTCAAGGTTCTGCGGGTGCGGTGTTTATCTTGTCCAAAATCTCTGGTGATGATAAATGCCAATATGCTATTTTTTCTTCAAATAGTGCTGCTACAACCTATCAAGAAACGGGTAATACAACAGAGGCTTGTTTTTTACAAGAAACCCCTTTGAGCAAAGATTCGAAACGCTTATCGACAGACAAATCAACTTGCTTGCAATCCAATGCCATTTGGTTTGGTTTCGAAAGCAAAAATTGGATAATGAAGCAAAAAATAGTGCTAGAAGTGGTGCCTTGGGTCGATTATAAATTGAGCCGCGGCTGGAGCGCAAGCAACCGAAAAAATAGTATCGAGCAATGTAAAACCTCCACGATGGCACAAAAAATGACCAATTCGGACGACTTTTGTGTTTGTGTTTTAGACAAAATCCAAAACAAATACACCCACACCGAGTTTCAAAAGCTATTAAAAGAAGAGCGTAACAAAGCTTTCAAAGATTTCGGTAACAGCTGTTTTGGTGAATCTAGCGTGTCCAATACAACCTATGCAGACGCAAGAAAGCAGGCGAGCCAATTAGCCAAACAAGGAAAACACGGCGAAGCTATTGCAAAATGGATCATGATTATCAATGATGGCAAGGGTAAAGTGCAAGATTATAACGCCATTGGCACCAGTTATTTACTAACCAAACAATACGGCAAAGCCATTAAATTTTTGCAAGACGGCGAGCGCTTAGACGATACGGAGTTGTTGATTAAGTTGAATTTAGCCCATGGGTATTTGTTAAACGACAATTACAAATCTGCCAAAACGATTTACAAAAAATACCAAAATCAAAACGTCACCGACAGTTTGAGTTGGGTTGAAAAGACAAAAGTCGACTTCGAAACCTTTCAAAAATTAGGAATTAAATCCGATGATTTTGAGAGAGTATTGAGTTTATATAATTAGAATATATCCAATTACTAGAGACTCAAATAAAATGAAATTTAACCACACTTCAATGCCTCAGTGCAGGCTAGAATCATAGATTAAGAAAAAAGTCAAGGTGTAAATAGAAATAACACTATTTCGCACATAGAATGCTTATGTGAATAGTAAAACGTCTATTTATTTCTTTTAAAACTATAAATTCTATGTTTCTATGTGGTAAAAAGATTTTAACCAACTTTTTAAAACATACCATTTTGAAAGCTACTTATCATAAATACTTACTTGATTTTAAACGACCGTCAGGAACGTCACGCGGAATATTAACGACTAAGGAAACATGGTTTTTGGTGTTAGAAGAAGATGGAAAATGGGGGATAGGAGAGTGTGGTATTCTTCGAGGATTAAGCGCGGATGATCGTCCGGATTATGAAGCAAAATTACAATGGGTTTGCGAAAACATCCACTTAGGTGAAACTGTTTTGTGGGAAGCTTTAATGGAATTTCCTTCTATTCAATTTGGAGTCGAAATGGCTTTTTTGTCGCTCAAAAGCGAAAATCCATTTTTACTTTTCCCTTCTGATTTTACTAATGGTTCTCAATCTATAGTGATAAACGGACTCGTTTGGATGGGCGAACCTTCGTTTATGAAAGATCAAATCGAAGAGAAAATTGCACAAGGTTTTAGTTGTATAAAACTCAAAATTGGAGCCATTGATTTTGATAAAGAACTGGCTTTATTGGCATATATTCGCACTCATTTTTCTCCAGATCAAATAGAAATTAGGGTAGATGCTAATGGTGCTTTTGGTTTAAATGAAGCTTTATATAAGTTAAATCAATTAGCTGATTTTAAGTTGCATAGTATTGAGCAACCAATAGCAAAAAACAATGCTGGCACTATGGCAGAGCTATGTAAAACTACTCCATTTCCTATTGCTTTAGATGAAGAACTCATAGGTGTGTTTTCGCATGTAGACAAAGAGCAATTACTAAAAGATATTCAGCCTCAATATATTATTTTGAAACCCAGTTTTGTGGGTGGTTTTAGAGGAACTCAAGAATGGATTACTTTGGCAGATAAATATAACATTGGTTGGTGGATTACTTCCGCTTTAGAAAGCAATATTGGCTTGAATGCGATTGCGCAATGGACGTACCTTCAAAATTCAAAAATGCCTCAGGGTCTTGGAACCGGAGCTTTGTATACCAATAATTTTGATTGTCCTTTGGAAGTTGAAAAGGGACAACTTTGGTATAGAAAAGATTCAGATTGGCATTTTGATAAAGCTATTTTCTTATAAATAAAACACTCAAAATGATAGAAATCGAAAGAAAATTTTTGGTTACCTCAACCGAATTTAAATCTGAAGCTTTTGCTCAAAATAGAATTGCGCAAGGCTATATTAGTAAAAATCCTGAGCGAACAGTACGCGTGAGAATAAAAGGAGATAAAGGTTTTTTAACCATCAAAGGAAAAGGCAATGAAAGTGGTTTGTCTCGTTTTGAATGGGAAAAAGAAATTGCAGTCGAAGAAGCACAGCAATTGATGCATTTGTGTGAGAAAGGCACGATTGATAAAACCCGTTATGAAATTCAGTCGGGAAAACATATCATTGAAGTGGACGTTTTTTATGGAGAAAATGAAGGCTTAATAATGGCGGAAATCGAACTATCATCTGAATCAGAATCCTTTCTTACTCCTGAATGGCTAGGAAAAGAAGTGACCAATGATCACAGGTATTACAACGGCTATTTGAGTGAGCATCCCTTTAAAAGTTGGTAATGTAATTGTAATAAAATCTATTGTAGAAGCTACCTCTGTATGGGGTAGTTTTTTTTTGCTTTGTAATAAGCACTTCTTCTTTTTTTTGTGCTAAAACGTAAAATTGTTGGTCTCAAATTTATTGTTTTTTAGGTACTTAAAATTTTATCAACAATTTGCGTAACTACAACGTTTAAGTTGAGTATAATATAAAAATATTGCTTAAAATAAATAAGTTGTTTAAAAAAGTTAGTTATTAATTAGTAATTTCATAAAAAAATTACACACTTATTAACCAAAAACAACCTATAAAATGAAAACAAAAATTACTTTATTTTTAGTACTGTTTTCTTGTTTTATTTCTAGTCTATTTGCACAAAATGTGGCCAATGGTAGAGAAGTAATGATACAAGGATTTCACTGGACAACAGATGTGTCAACCACCAAATGGTATGACGTAGTAAAAAACAATGCAGCCAACTTGCAAAACGCAGGTTTTGATGCTATTTGGTTGCCTCCACCAAGTAAATCAACTGGCGGTATGGGTTATATTCCAACGGTATGGTACGATTTGAATAATGCTCAGGGAACACAAGCTCAATTGGTTTCCTTGATTACTGAATTGCATAATAAAAATATAAAAGTTATTGCAGATATCGTGGTTAATCATAGAGGAGGAACTTTAGGTTGGTACGATTTTTCTACCCCTTCTTGGAATACTCCTACTGAAACTTGGTCTATTTGTAATAATTCTAATATTAGTGCTTCTGGTCAAAAAGGAACTGGAAATCCAGATTATGACCCTGTTCAAGCAGGTTTAAAATCTCCTGGTACATCTGGTTCATTCTCAGCGGCAAGAGATTTAGATCACTCCAATGTGGAAGTGAGAAACGGAATCAAAACTTGGATGCTTTGGTTGAAAAATCAAATTGGTTTTGATGGATGGAGATATGACTTCGTTCACGGATTTGATGGTAAATACATTAAAGAATACAACGATGCTACATCACCTTATTTTTCAGTTGGAGAATTGTTAGAAGGTGATCGAAATAGGATTGTAAAATGGATTGATTATACAAAAGGAGGTACAACTACCGCATCTTCAACAGCTTTTGATTTTGCAACCAAAAGTGCATTGCAAAATGCATTTAATGATAATAATTTAAGCTATTTGAAAGATGGATCTGGGAAAGCTTCTGGTTTAATTGGTGTTTGGCCTGATAAAGCCGTTACAATGCTAGATAATCACGATACAGGACCAGTGCCTTATGGTCAGGATTTATGGATTTTCCCAGGATCTAAAGTGGTGAATGGGTATGCTTATATTTTAACCCATCCAGGGACTCCTATGGTTTGGTGGCCTCATTACTTTGATTGGGGAATCAGAACTGAAATTGACAAAATGATTAAATTAAGAAAAGATAATTTGTTAAGCAGTACTTCAACGTTGAATATTGTTGCTGCAACTAATAATCTTTATGCTGCTATCATTGATGATAAAGTAGCTATGAAATTAGGTTCTGATAATTGGTCACCTTCAGGAACAGGCTGGACTTTAAAGATTTCTGGAAATAATTATGCTATTTGGGATAAATTAGGTGCCGTAGATGTGCCAAGTCTAACGGTAAGTCAAGTAGGAGGTTTTTTTACAACAGGGACTACTGTTAGTACTGCTTTAACGGCAAATAATCCGACTTCTACTATCTACTACACACTCGATGGTACAACACCAACTATTGCATCACCATCAGCTGTTGGTTCCGTAACACTTTCAATTAATGCTACTAAAACGCTTAACGCTTTTGTTAGAAATACTGCGGGAGTAAACTCTGCTATAAGAACAGAAACGTATACTTTTGGTACGCTACCAACATTTACAGTGTATTTCAAAAAGCCAGCCAATTGGAATGCAGCTGTAAAAGTGTACTATTGGTCTCCAACAGGAACGGCACCAGTTGTAGCTTGGCCTGGAGTTTCTATGACCAAAGATTGTGGCGATTGGTACAGTTATACTTTTCCATCAACAGTTAGTGCTTCTAATTTGTTGTTCAATGATGGAACGCTCAAAACCGCTGATTTAACTGCAACCGCGGGAATCAAATATTATGATGGAGCTTGGTTAGCAGGAGAGCCAGCCAATCGTTGTCCAAGTATTGCACCTGAGGTTACTATTTTGCCAGTAGGTGGAACTTTTGCTACAGGCACTACCGTGAATGTAGAAGTAAAAGCTAATGAAACCACATCTACGGTGTATTATACATTAGATGGAACAACACCAACAACAGCTTCTGCATCGGCTATTGGAACAAAATCCCTAGTAATTTCTACTAATACGACTTTAAAAGCCATCGCGGTTAATACAACTGGAGTTAGTTCAGCCATGAAAACGGAGACCTATACTTTTGTTACTCCAACTACATTTACTGTGTATTTTAAAAAACCAGCCAATTGGAATACCTCTGTAAAAGTATACTATTGGGGTACAACAGGAACTGCGCCAGTTGTAGCTTGGCCTGGAGTTGCTATGACCAAAGATTGTGGTGATTGGTACAGTTATACTTTTCCATCTACAGTTAGTGCTTCTAATTTGATATTCAATGATGGAACACTAAAAACAGCTGATTTAACTGCTACCGCAGGAATCAGATATTATGATGGAGCTTGGTTAGCTGCAGAGCCAGCCAATCGTTGTCCTGTTCAAACAACCTTAACTGTTTATTTTAAACCTCCAACGACATGGACAACAACACCTAAAATTCATTATTGGAATGCTGTTCCAGCTGGAAGTGCAACCAATACTACTTGGCCTGGAGTAAACATGACTTTGGATACCAATGGTTTTTATAAATACACTATTGTAGGACCTACAACTGTAAATGTTATTTTTAATAATGGCTCAAGCGGAACGGCAAATCAAACGCCTGATTTGGTAAATAAAACTAATGGATTTAGTTATACATGGGGTTCAACATTAAAAGTGCAAGATGCAAAAATGCCTTCTATAGGTAATGAAATTATAGTTTACCCAAATCCAGTTCACGAATCATTGCAAATTTCTTCTACTTCTAGTGTGATAAGATATAGTGTGATTTCAACGCAAGGCGCTGTGGTTTTAGAGGGAGCTTTGAAAGATAGCACTATAGATATGACAAGTTTAAGTGCTGGAATGTATTTTGTGAAATTACAACTAGACAATGGTGAAGAGGTATTTCATAAGATTGTAAAAAAATAGTTTGCCTTATTTTTTTATGCAAAGAGCTCAAAGTCGTAAAGACGATGAGCTCTTTTGTTTTTTAAGTTATAGTATTTTTTTTATGACTGTCCGTAACTCATACCAAATAGTTAAAGTATTTAATTCACTTTGCTTCTCTGCGCCTTTGCGTGAAATTGAACTCGCAAAGTCGCAGAGTCGCAAAGAAAAGAATGAATCAAGCTTAAAAATAGTGGAGAAATAATTTAAGCTATAAAATAGTCCTAGTCACGGATAGTCCTATTTTTTAGCCAAAATCAAACTAATAAAGTCATTCCGATTAGAAGTGAGAGTGAATAAAAAAAATGTGATTTCATGAAGTAACTCCAACAACCAATTATGTCTGAGCTACAAGACCAAAATAGATGTCCTAAATCATTGAAGAATTTTATTAGGGCTATAAATAAAGCAGCATGTTTAAGTAGTAATAGCTACAACTTCTTCTGCTAATATCGCAGCTTTTGAAATAATTGCGATACCATAACAAACTTTCAGAAGTACCAATAACCATAATGTAATATAAGTACTTGTCTTGAATGATTTCTCTTGCTGTCAATAGTGTAGAGTATTGATTTGAATCATTTTCTATTGTAGGGTTTGCTAAATAAATAAATTGCACTTAATAGAATATAAATTCCATAAGCGATTCCTAAAAATGAAAAAACACTTAACAATCGAATTGACCTTACGATGGACTAATTAAAAGAAGCAAACAAAGACTTTTAAGTAAAACATAATTACTATTCTAGCAGCGAGAGCTGGTCAATCTGGGAACCACTTTTTAACTGCATAGACTAGAACATCATAACCAAAACCTATTGTTACAAGCATAGATAGAGCCTATTGACAGTTGTATAATCATTCCAGTAACTACTATTAACTGTTTGTTTTTTGACATTTTTTAACTGTTTTGAAAAATTTTGGTTTATTTTACCACTACATTTTCGAAGTATTGTTGGAAAATAGCGGTTGTTTTTTGGATAATTTCTTCTGTTGGTGATTTTACATCTGCAAAAGCATATTCAAAATTTAAAAAATCCCATTTGTGTTTTCCCATTTGATGAAACGGAATGATCTCTACCCTTTCTACTGTTTTAAAGTCTGAAAAGTAGTGTCCCCATTCCTGTAAATATTCTTCTTGATCGGTCCAACCAGGCACCAAAACATAGCGCAACCACATTGGTTTTCCGGTTTGTTCACGATATTGGGCAACTTTTAGTGTGGTTTTGTTGTTTAAACCCGTGAGTTTTTTATGCCAATCATTATTAATGTGTTTAACATCTAATAGTAGAATATCAGTCATGTCTAATAATTCTTTTGTTTGTTCGTCTAAAACGCGACCATTAGTATCTAAACAAGTTGAGATCCCATTGAGGTGGAGCTTTTCAAAAAAAGGAATCAATTTAGCCCTTTGAAGTAAAGGTTCTCCTCCAGAAACGGTAACTCCTCCATTTTCTGCAAAAAAGAGTTTTTGGTTGATTGCTTTTTGAACCAATTCATCTATTGGAATGAAAGAGCCTCCATGAACATCTAATGTATCTGGATTTTGACAATACAAACATCTAAATTGGCAACCTTGAACAAAAATCACCATTCGAATTCCAGGACCATCATGTGTGCCAAAAGTTTCCAGTGAATGTATGCGTAGCAAATCAATATCTGCATTATTTAAAGCTTCATCATGTTGGGACTGTTCAGGAAAATACATAGGCAAAATAAATTTATTAAAAAACCTGTTTAGATTAAGTGTTCTAAACAGGTTTTGAAGTTAATCATTCACATTGAATTTTATACTTAATTACATTCTATCGTGGAAAGTTCTGCTAATTATTTCCAACTGATGCGCTTTTGACAAACGGACGAAGTTTACGGCGTATCCAGATACACGAATGGTCAATTGAGGATAATTTTCTGGGTGTTCATAAGCATCCATCAAAGTTTCTCTATTTAAAATATTGACATTCAAATGATGTGCATCTCTACCAAAATAAGCATCAAGAGTAGTTTTTAAGTTCAAGATTTGATCTTCTTTTGTAGATCCTAATGACTTAGGAATCATTGAAAAGGTATAAGAAATACCATCTTGAGCATCATTGTATTTCAATTTGCTTACAGAGTTTAAAGAAGCGATAGCTCCATTTACATCTCTTCCGTGCATTGGGTTAGCTCCAGGAGCAAACGATTCACCACCTTTTCTTCCATCAGGAGTAGCTCCAGTATTTGTACCATACATCACGTTAGATGTGATCGTTAGTAAAGAAAGAGTAGGAGTGGCGTTTTTATATGTTTTGTGTTTTCTTAATTCCTCAATGAATAAGCTTGTGATTTCTATAGCGATATCATCTACACGATTGTCATCATTACCAAATTTAGGGAAGTCACCTTCAATGTTGAAAGCTATGGTTAATCCTTGTTCATTTCTG
Organism: uncultured Flavobacterium sp.; assembly: GCA_963509895.1. Classification (GTDB taxonomy): domain Bacteria; phylum Bacteroidota; class Bacteroidia; order Flavobacteriales; family Flavobacteriaceae; genus Flavobacterium. The sequence goes on along the minus strand of CAUPCW010000072.1, from coordinate 6,345 downwards.
ATTGGTTTTACTTTGGCATATTTTATTGCAGATAATGAGTCGGCAATGATTGAAATTCCAGCAGCACCGTAAGCAATATCAATGTCTGGATCACTATTAATTAATGCCATTTGTGCTCTTTCATAATAGTATTTATCATGCATATAATGAATAATAAACATTGATTTAGCATATACACGAGCTACTTCGGCTAGAGTTGCTTTGAAAGCAGTTATTACTTTATCATAATCCAGTACTTCATCATTCATTTCTGGAATGTTATTGATGACTAAAGCACCTTTGTCTTCTTCGCGCCCACCATTTAAAGCCATCAATAAAGCTTTAGGAAGGTTGGCACGTGCTCCAAAATGTTGAATTGATTTGCCAATTTTTTGGTAAGAAACACAACAAGCAATTCCGTAGTCATCAGAACCTCTATTGGCTTTCATTAAATCATCGTTCTCATATTGTAGAGAAGAGGTGTCGATAGAAACTTGAGCACAAAAATCTTTGAATCCTTTTGGTAGGTTTTGTGACCAAAGAATAGTTAAGTTTGGTTCTGGTGAAGCACCCAAATTATAAAGGGTTTGTAAAAAACGGAAGGAAGTTTTAGTAACTTTTGTTCTACCATCATGAAATTGTCCTCCAATAGCTTCTGTCACCCACGTTGGATCTCCGCCAAATATTTCGTCATAAGCACCTGGACGTAAATGACGAACTACTCTTAGTTTCATTACGAATTGATCAATGAATTCTTGTGCTTCTTCCTCAGTAATCAAACCTTCTTGTAAATCTTGTTCAATATAAATGTCCAAGAAAGACGAAACATTACCAAGTGACATTGCAGCACCATCTTGTTCTTTAACAGCACTTAAATACGCTAAATAAGTGAACTGAACCGCTTCATAAGCAGTTGTAGCTGGTTGAGAAACATCGACACCATAAGATAGCGCCATAGTTTTCATATCTTGTAATGCTTTGATTTGGCTGGTGATTTCTTCACGTAAGCGCACTTTATGTTCACTCATTTCTCCAGCAACATTAGCAAAATCAGCTTTTTTTGCTTCAATTATTGCATCAGCTCCATATAAAGGCAAGCGTCTAAAGTCACCAATAATTCTTCCTCTAGCATAATTATCAGGTAATCCGGTTAAAACGTGTTTAGAACGATACATTTTTATTTCCGTATCATAAGCGTCAAAAACGGCTTGATTATGGTCTTTAGCGTAATTGAAGATGTCAGAAACTCTTTCTGATACTTGTAGCCCTTTTTCTTTAACTGCTGACTCTACTAATTTGATTCCACCAAAAGGTTTCATGGCTCTTTTTAGTAAAACATCAGTTTGAAGTCCTACTATCACTTCATTTTCTTTATCAATATACCCAGGGCCAAAAGCTGTGATATTTGAGATGGTCTCGGTATCGATGGCTAAACAACCATTATTTTGTCTTTCTTTTACTAATTGTTGTTTACAAGCTTCCCATAATTTTGTGGTTTTGTTTGAAGGTCCAACCAAAAAATCTGCAGTTCCTTCATACGGAGTTATGTTTTTTACTACAAAATCATAAACATCAATCGTTGTAGTCCAATTTCCCTTTTTAAACGTCTTTGTATTTGTTATAATTTCCATTTTATTGCTATTTTAAATTTTTGTAAAACACTTGTATTCAGTAATTTAAATTGATGAATACATTCAAATTTACAAAAAAAAATCGTTGAAAAATAAGGGGTAATTAAAAGTGTCAAATGTTTTTGTTTTCACTAAAAAGACCTTTGAATTGGCAGTAATTGAACTTGATTTTTTGACTTTATTTATTTTTATAAAACTTCTATTTCATAATGTTCGATGCATATTTTGTAATTCTTTGAAAAACACATTGTTTTTTGATTAGATTTTGACCAGACTACCCTAAAATAAAGAGTCCACTAGTAATTTTTTTGAATAAATTTCTAGTGGACCCAATATTTTTAGTCTGTTTTAAACTAATGCTTTGCTTTTAAAGTTTTTTTCGATGGCTTTTATCATTTCACCTGCAATATCCTTGTTAGTTGCTCCTTCAATTCCTTCCAATCCAGGAGAAGAATTTACTTCGAGTAATAACGGACCTTTTGAAGAGCGGATGATGTCTACGCCAGCTACTTTTAAATCCATAGCCTTAGCTGCTTTTATAGCGATTCTTTTTTCTTCGCTGGTGACCTTAATTATAGAAGCTGTTCCGCCAAGATGAATATTCGCTCTAAATTCACCGGGCATTGCCTCACGTTGAATGGCAGCAACGACTTTCCCATCAATTACAAAACAACGAATATCTTTTCCGTTGGCTTCTTTTATGAATTCTTGTACTAAAATATTAGCATTTAAACTTTTGAATGCATTAATAACGCTCTCTGCTGCTTTCTTTGTTTCAGCCAAAACGACTCCTTTGCCTTGTGTACCTTCGAGGAGTTTTACGATTAAAGGTGGGCCGCCTACCATTTTTATTAAATCGTTGGTATCCAAAGGCGAATTTGCAAATCCAGTGGTTGGAATGTCAACACCGTTGTTGAGTAACAATTGTAAAGAAAAGAGTTTGTCTCTTGACTGCGTTATCGCTGTCGAAGAGTTGAGGCAAAATACTTTTAAGGCCTCAAATTGACGGGTTAAGGCACAACCATAAAAAGTAATGCTGGGACGTATTCGTGGAATTATTGCGTCAAATTGATTGAGTATTTTTCCACCTCTATAATGAATTTCGGGTGTTTTAGCATCGAGCTTCATATAGCATTCTTTAATATTCAAAAAATGCATTTCATGTCCTCGCATTTCACCAGCTTCCATAATTCGTTTGTTGCTGTACAATTCAGGATTGCTGGCCAAAACACCAATACGTAAACCAGAACTTGCTTTTTCGGCATTCTTGTATAATTCTTTCAGATTGTCTGCCGAGGGCTGTCCTAACAAATATTTTTGCTCAGGATCTACTAAAACCCTCCCGCTCATTGCTTCACGGCCTAAAAGCATTCGGAATCCCATTGAATCCCTATTAGTCAAGGTCATTTCAATTGCCCAAGTGTCATCTCCAATTTTTAATGGGGTTTGAATAACATAACGTTGTTCTCTATAGCCACTTGAACTTTTTACAATTCGTTTGTCAACCAATGGCGCTTCACAATGAATAACGGTTTTGTTATTGTTTTGGATAGGATTGATGTCAAATTTCACCCAATTACTGTCGTTTTTTATAAAAGGGGCGATGTTTATGGCATGCAAAGCTGAAGTTTTTGCTCCAGAGTCTACTCTAGCTTTGATGGTTGGGATATCAAGATCAGGGAAAGAACACCATTCTTCGCTCCCTAGAATTACTTTGTTTTGTAGCATACAGTAATAATATTTAATAAAACATCAAAAGTAACTTTTTGTTTTTTATAAAAGTTAAATTATTATAAAGATTTAGCCCGTTATATTTTAAAATAAATACAACGGGCTAAATAAATAAAAACTTTATAAGTTATTGATTAGTAGGTTCTTCTGCTTTGTGTACTTCTACAGTCAACTCAGTAGCACCATCTTCAATATCCATGAAAATGTCGTCTCCGGCACTAATTTTTGAAGTAATAATTTCTTCAGCTAAAGCATCTTCAACATATTTTTGAATGGCTCTTTTTAGTGGTCGAGCACCAAATTGTTTATCAAAACCTTTATCAGCAATAAAAGCTTTTGCTTTGTCTGATAAATTTAGACTATATCCTAGATCTTTGATTCTTGCATATAATTTTTTTAACTCAATTTCGATAATTAAATTAATGTCTTCTTTTTCTAAGGTATTAAAAACAATAACATCATCAATTCTGTTTAAAAATTCAGGAGCAAAGGTTTTTTTTAATGCATTTTCAATAATGCTCTTAGAATTATCTTCGGCTTGAGCAACTTTAGCAGCAGTTCCAAATCCAACTCCTTGGCCAAAATCTTTTAGCTGTCTAGCACCAACATTCGACGTCATGATGATAATCGTATTTTTAAAATCGATTTTACGTCCTAAACTGTCCGTTAAGAATCCATCATCTAATACTTGCAGCATCATATTGAAAACATCAGGATGTGCTTTTTCTATTTCATCCAAAAGCACTACGCAATATGGTTTTCTTCGCACTTTTTCGGTCAATTGTCCGCCTTCTTCGTAACCAACATATCCCGGAGGCGCTCCAACTAATCTTGAAATAGCGAATTTCTCCATGTATTCGCTCATGTCAATTCTAATCAAAGCTTCTTCAGAATCAAACAATTCTTTGGCAAGTACTTTGGCTAATTGTGTTTTTCCAACACCTGTTTGACCTAAGAAGATAAAGGAACCAATGGGTTTGTTTGGGTCTTTTAAACCTGCTCTATTTCTTTGAATGGAACGTGCAATTTTTAAAACTGCTTCATTTTGGCCAATTACTTTATTTTGAATAAGCTCTGGTAATTTAGCTAATTTATTACTTTCTGTTTGAGCAATTCGGTTAACAGGAATGCCTGTCATCATAGAAACTACATCAGCAACATTGTCTTCTGTAACGTTGATTCTGTTGTTTTTAGAATCTTCTTCCCATTGTTCTTGTGCAATAGCTAAGTCTTTTTCTATTCGTTTTTCATCATCACGTAATTTAGCTGCTTCTTCATATTTTTGCTTTTTGACAACCAAATTTTTCAATTCACGTACGTCTTCTAATTGACGCTCCAAGTCTAAAATCTGCTTAGGAACATCAATATTAGTGATGTGAACTCTTGATCCTGCTTCGTCAAGTGCATCAATAGCTTTGTCTGGTAAAAAGCGTTCCGACATATATCTGTCAGTAAGTTTTACACAAGCTTCAATGGCTTCAGGAGAATAAGTTACATTGTGATGAGATTCGTATTTATCTTTGATATTGTTCAAAATAGTAATGGTTTCCTCAACCGAAGTTGGCTCTACAATAACTTTTTGAAAACGTCTTTCTAAAGCGCCATCTTTTTCTATGTATTGACGGTATTCGTCTAGTGTAGTTGCCCCTATACATTGAATTTCACCTCTTGCCAAGGCAGGTTTAAACATATTCGATGCGTCTAATGAACCTGTTGCTCCACCAGCACCAACAATCGTATGAATTTCGTCTATAAACAAGATAATATCATCGTTTTTTTCAAGTTCATTCATTACTGCTTTCATGCGCTCTTCGAATTGTCCTCTGTATTTTGTTCCAGCAACAAGACTGGCTAAATCAAGAGTAACTACTCGCTTATTGAATAAGATTCTTGAGACCTTTTTTTGAATGATTCTTAGCGCTAATCCTTCTGCGATAGCAGATTTTCCAACTCCAGGTTCACCAATTAAAAGAGGATTGTTTTTTTTGCGACGGCTTAGAATTTGAGACACACGCTCAATTTCTTTTTCGCGACCCACTACAGGATCTAATTTTCCTTCTTCGGCCATTTCTGTTAAATCTCTTCCAAAATTATCCAAAACAGGGGTTTTAGATTTTTTGTTGGATTTGTTTACAGGATTATTGAAGCTACCTTCTTTAAGACTGTCATCTTGTCCTGAATCATCATTGTATGATTCGTTTTTTGGCAAGTTGTCGATAAAATCTTGTTCATTTGGAGTCATATTCAAATATTGTTCTTTAGCTAAATCATAATCTATTTTTAGTTTATTCAATAGCTTGGTTGTAGGATCGTTTTCGTTTCTCAAAATGCACAAGAGTAGGTGTGCTGTACTGATAGAGGTGCTTTGAAAGACCTTAGCTTCAAGAAAGGTTGTTTTTAAAGCTCTTTCGGCTTGTCGTGTCAAATGTAAATTCTTTTTTTCAAGATTTACTTCAAGGCTAATAGGGCTAGCAGGGCTAAGAATTTCAACTTTTCTTCGAAGATGTTCTAAATCTACATCCAAATTGTTTAAAATATGGATAGCCTTTCCATTTCCATCACGTAAAATGCCTAACATCAAATGTTCTGTACCAATAAAATCATGTCCTAATCGTAAGGCTTCTTCTTTACTGTACGTAATAACATCTTTTACTCTAGGGGAAAAATTGTCATCCATGTGGTATCTTTTTATATATGTAAATTTACTGATTTACTATTTATAAACAAAAATCATTCCTAGTAATATCATCTGTCAGCTAAGTGACAAAAAAAATAGTAAAATAAAAGTTAAAATGGAGGGAATTTATTAACTATTAAGTGATTTTTTATTGTTAATAAATTAGATAAATTAGACTATCAAAACACCAAAAAAAAGTTCAGAAAGCCGTATATTGGCACGTTTTGAAATTAATATAATTATTTAATATAACAACTTATGTCTGAAGGAGAAAAGTTAATTCCTATTAACATAGAAGATGAAATGAAATCAGCTTACATCGATTAT
>CAUPCW010000071.1:0-17225 GCA_963509895.1 uncultured Flavobacterium sp. | reverse complement strand
CTTCAATAATGTATGGAGTCATATTCGTTGGATTCATTGCTGCAACGATTTTATCGTAATACATAGCATTTACTCCTTGGTGCTTTGTAGCAAATTTTTTAAATTCTTTACCGTAGTTCATTTTTTTAAAGTTTAAAAGTTCAACGTTTAAAAGTTTAAGGTGTAATCTATAAATCCTTACTGTTTAAACAAAAGAGCGTCAAAAAAAATATTCTTTTGACGCTCAAATATAACTAATTTTTATGGTTTCGGTTTTCTAATAAAATCATAAAGTTCTTATTTTCTTTTCAGAAATAAAACTTCTAATTTCTACTTTCCAACCTCAAACTTTACTTTATTCTCCGTAAGAAGCAGCGATAAATTCTTCGTAAGTCACTTCTTTAGTCGTTGGATTTGCTTTTTCTTTAAACAATTCCAATAATTTAGCAGCAACTACTTGATCAGAAAGTCTTTTTACTTCTTCTTGATTAGACAAAACTCTTGCAACAATCCCTTGAACCTCTTCATCACTAGGATTTGTTTGACCGAATTGTGCCATTTGTTGTTTGATCGCATTGGTTGTAAACGCTTTCAAATCCTCAAAAGTGATTTGAATATTACTTTGAGCCATAGCTCTACCTTCAATCAATTGAAAACGCAATCCTTTTTCAGAACGTGTATATTCTACTTCAGCTTCTGCAGGAGATAATTTTTTCTCTCCAACAGTTTGCAACCATTTTTTCAAGAATTCAGCTGGCAAATCAAATTTTGTGTTGTCAATCAAAAAGTCTTGTACATCTGCCAATAATTTTTGATCTGCTTGTTGAGCGAATTGCACCTCAGCATCTTCTTTGATTTTAGCTTTCAATTCTTCTAGAGTGGCAACATTTCCTTCTCCGAATAATTTATCGAATAATTCTTGGTTCAATTCTGCTGGCTCAGCAGCATTGATTGCTTCGATAGTAAAATCAACATCAACTGCTAAACCATGTACATTATCGTGTCCTACTTTTAGGTAGTCCATCAATTGGTGATCGTCTTCAAATAAACCTTTAGTGTTTACTGTAACTACGTCGCCCACTTTTTTACCAATAAATAAATCTTGAGTCGCTTTGTCCTTGAAAGTATCTAATGCAATTGTTGTTGGGTTGTTAATTCCGTTTGCTTCGCTAGAGAAAATTCCAGTTAAATCATTACCTGCAGCTACTACTTCTTGAGGAATTGCTTTTCCGAATTGTTTTTGGATACGCGCTACTTGTCCATCGATTAATTTATCATCAGCAGTAACGATGTATTTCACGATGTCGTTTTTAGCTTCCAAATCCAATTCGAAATTAGGCACTAAACCAATTTCGAACTCAAAAGTTAATTCTTCAGCAGACCAATCTCTATTTTCATCTTCTTTTGCAAGAGGAGTACCTAAAAGATTCAATCTTTCAGACTGAATGTAACGCTCCAAAGCTAAATCAATTACTTTTTTAACTTCTTCTTTCTTAATTTCTTTTCCGTATTGTTTTTCAACCAATTCTTTAGGCACAGCACCTTTTCTAAAACCTTTTACTTGCGCTAAAGGCATTTTTTCATTGATTCTTTTGGCTACTTGACCTTTGTAATCCATGTGTACCACAGTCATCACAATCGTTTCAGTCACAGCATCTATAGCTACTCTTTTAATATCCATCTTCTTCTTTAATTTACATAATAAAATTGGGTGGCAAAATTATAAAATTTTCAGCACCCATACAAGCTTTTTATCCCCAACCTTTTGGATTGAAATACAAGAGATTATTCTTTTAAAAAACAACTAAACTTTTTCATTATTTGGGCGTGCCCCCGATGCAGAGATTTTCAGTTCTCGCTACACGACTTTACTAATCGGGGTCAGGCTGTACGCTCCCGCTTCCCGATAAAAAAATCGGGAGAGCTCCACTTCCATCCTTCACGCAACCCTATGACAATCATAATATAATCATTCAAATCCCTTCTTGAAAAATCATAAAAGTTCAACAACTGAAGAGAATTTTCTTATATTTACAAATAAAAAAAGAAACAATGAAAAAATATTTTTGTTTTATAATTATAGCATTTATACTAGTTTCATGCAATACTGACGAAACCAGCACGAAAGGTGATTTTGAATTCATTAAACCATATTCTACAACAATTATTGTTGGAGGAATAGCTGGAACACAGGAACGTACTTTCCAGATAGGCGAAGTCATTTCAGGTATAGACGAAGGAAAAGAAACTATAAAGATTAAAATCGCTGAGCATTCTTCACTAAACGAAAATTGCCCAAACAGCGGGTGTTATCAGGAGTTTCTTGAGGTTCCAAGAGCATATCTAAAATATCAAAAGTAATTCCAGAAGTTAAATCTTTATTTACTTAACAAAATGATTTTTCATTTTTGAGTTGGATTGTTATACTATTTCCAACCGAAACCAAACCGAAACTAGCTGCAATCAAGTTTTGTCCAAATAACACATTGTTGCCGGACATGCGGTATTTAGCCAAAGTCTTAAGTGGCTCTTTACCAGTGACAATTCCTTTTTCTTGATCTATTGTGGTCATCACGCAGCGCCCACAAGGCTTGACTCCATAAAAAAGTAAGGCCCCAATATTGAATTGTATCCAAGTGTCTTCTTCATAGGGTTCGCCTCCAGTAAAAACAAAATTGGGTCGAAAGCGATTCATGGTAATTGGATTCTTCAAACGTGTATTTAAATCATCGAGCGAGGATTGTCCGATGATTAAAAATGGGTAAGCATCCGAAAAAGAAGTAATATCCGAGGGCGAAATTGCATAATCCGCATCTACTTTTCTGTGACTATCATGAGGCATATAGACTAACCTAGCAGAAAACCCTAAAATTTGTGAGAACCATGCAGAAATTGCCGCATCAACTTCGAAAGCTTGTATGGAGTCGTCCCAAACAGTTACTGTAAACAAAGCTTGGTCTTTAGTATAATGAAGAGGTACTTCAATAAAAGAACCTGTTTTTCTATAGGTTATGACCATTCCGCTTGTACGCATTTCGGGCTGAAAAAGTGCCAAAATAGAATGTTCGCGTTGCGATAAAAAAGTGCCGTTTTCATCTACCAACAACCACCTGCGATCGTGTTCTAATCCGCGATCGGTGACTTGTGCTTGCGTTAATGAAATGCCTCCCAATGATTTGATGGGGTAAATCCAAAGTTCTAAAAGTTGCAACATGCTTTTTTTATTGATTCGTTTTAGTAAGTAGCCCGTTTACAAAAAAACAATTTGTGACTCTATAGCCCCGGTAGGAGCGGCATCCTTTTTGGCGCCATTTTTTTGGCGCCAAAAAGATATAGCGGATGACGGGACGATGCCTCCAAAAAAGCCTTTTTTTTCGGCTCCTATATCAAAATATAGGATGTTTTTCTTTGACCTATTTTTCCTTAATGAACAATCCATAAGCAATCGATTGTGTTATGGAAAGCACCAAACTAAAAAGCAAGGCCGTCCAAAAAGAATCGACTACAAACCCGCCAACAATTTTAGTGCATAGGATAATCATCAAACCATTGATGATTAATAAAAACAATCCGAAGGTTACAATGGTAAAAGGCAATGTTAGCACTACCATTATGGGTTTAATAAAAATATTGATTAACCCCAAAACAAAGGCTACAATAAGCGAGGTAGTAAAACTTTCTACGTGTACGCCTGACATAAAATTGGAAATTAGCAAAACTAAACCTGCGGTGATTAAAAGTCGTAATAGTATATTCATTTTGTTTTTTATTTAAAAGTACTAAAAAGAAAACTACTCCTAGTTATTTTTGAGAAAATCAATGCAAAATTGATAGAAAAGTGCTGGATTTTCGGCATGCAACCAGTGACCAACATTTGGGATGGTCTCGAGTGTAGCTTTTGGAAAATGTTGTTGTATAGCAACCCTATCTTGATCCAAGATATAATTAGAATTGCCTCCACGAATGAAAAGGGTAGATTCCAAAAAGACGGCATTTTCCGGCAATGGTTTTCCGATTTGGTCGATTTTTTGATTAAAAACAGATAAGTTGAAGCGGAAAGCTAATTGTCCTGGCTCTTGCCAATACAAACTTTTGAGCAAGAATTGTCGCGTGCCAAAATCTGGAATATGGTTAGTGAGTAAAGCATCTACCTCATTTCGGCTTGGTTTTTGGGTAAAATCGACTGCATTTAAACCGGCCAATATATCTTGATGATGGGGTGCATAATATTTGGGACCTATATCGGCCACGATTAATTTATGAATCAAATCTGGATATGTGGTAGCTAATAGCATGGCCACCTTTCCGCCCATGGAGTGACCTATGATATCGATATTTGTTAAACTATTCTCTTTACAATATTCATACACATCTTGCACCATCAACTCATAACTAAAGTCATCTGAGTGAAAACTGCGCCCGTGATTTCGTAAGTCTAAAAGATGTACTTGATATCCCTGATCTACAAATTGAGTCCCCAGAGTTTTCCAATTGTCTGACATGCCAAGAAAGCCGTGTATTATAAGTAAAGGTTGCCCTGAACCTTCTATTTTTGAGTGTAGCATTGTTTAGATTTAAAATCGTCACAAAGATAAACAATCTACTTAATTAAAATTATTTGTAATCTTTTGGTGAATATCACTAAAAGTGGGTATTGTGAGAAATTTAATTAAAACTAATTTTGCACAAGATTTTTTAACAAAAAAATACTTAAATCATTTAGTAACAATTGCAAATCTTTATCCATGATCAAAAAAATTTTATTACTGTCTGTTGTCATCTCACAACTTACTATTTCTTGTACTAACGATGAACCAAAAACTACAGAGTCTGAAAAAAGTTTGGACGAACAAATTGCAGAAATCGTTAAACAGCCTTATTCAAAATTAACTCCGTCTGAACAAAAAGTAAAATTAGAAGCAGAGGCCAATGAAATGTTGGTTCAAATGGACAAATCAAAAAGCTCTGGTGCAATTGAAGCATTACAAAACTTAGCAAGATTACTTGATGTAAGCTCTGTGGATGTGTTCAGCGGAAAAAACGATAACTCAGTAGAAGATATTATAAATACCGCTGGAGTTTATGGAATCTATACTTGGAATGCTTCAAAGAACACTTGGACAAAAACTACTTCTTCGACAGAATTGAAATTTATTTTTCCTGCAAAAGCATCTCTTACCGCTAATAATGCTATTTTTTCTACCAAAGGAACTGCATCTGATGTGAAAGTAAAAATTCAAGACAGTTACAATTGGCAGACTGGTGTAGAGGTTAATGATTATATCTTTTTACCTACAGCTGCAGATGCTGTTTTAACCATTGACAATGTATCGGCAGCTACATTTACTCAAACGGCGAAATATGCTAACGGAAAAGAAGTGCCAAATGAATTTGCATACAAAATGACACTTAACGATGGTTATGCTTGGGAAATGAGTGGAACAAAAGCAACAGAAAACACTTCAAAAGCAGCCTTTACTTTCAATGGGAAAAATTTAGTTTCTTTTAATGCTGGAAGTTCTGCAAGTATTGATAAATTGATCGAGGATGACAATTTAACTCAATACAGAGGCAAAGCTAATGGCTTGGTTCAAATCATGGATAATTTTGTTATTGTAGCAAATATAGATTTAGCTACTGAAGCTGCTGATGAAATGGCTTTAGAAAAAACAGTGACATACCCATCCTACCCAAATTATTCTGACCCAAATACCAATTTTAAGAAATATTACACGGACGTAAATACATATTATAAAAAATACTCAGAGGGGGTTGTTGCAAATTTTAACAAAAACATAAAATTAATCTTAGTTTCTAAAAAAGATGGAACCAAAATAGCTGATGTTATTCAACATTCTGAGAAATACGATGAATATATATTTAATTTACCCGTTTGGAATACTAATTATTCTTATTGGGTAAATAATGGATCTGGTGAATCCTTTACCGAACAATATTATGAAGAGGTGTTTTACTTGAAATTCAATGACAATACCGAAGTAGCGATGAGCACTTATTTCTCAGAAGGGTTTGAAAAATTAGAGACGAAATTTGAAGACTTTATCAAAGCTTTTGACAAATAAAAAGAAGTATTAAAACTGTAAAGCCGATTTGAATTGCTCAAATCGGCTTTATTTTTTTGGTGGTGTTTTCACTTCCAAAGTGCTTTGACCATAACCTGCCCAAATTCCAATACCACCTTTAATATTTGATTTTAAACTCGTATTAGAAGGATAAATTGGGTTTCTACTGTTTACAATTTCATTTTGCCAACTGTTCCAAAAATCAAACGCTTCTTTGCTTTGAGTTCTTAACTTCACAAAAATAAGATCTCCATCTGCAAAATAAGGAGTGAATTTAGTTTTAGGAAAAAGCAAAACACCTCTATTTATTTGTAGAGCGATTGCTGAAGTTTGAAAATTTATATCATCTAAATTACCATAAAATGAAGGCACAAAAATGGGTTCTTCCTTATCAATCCTTGTCGCAATTTGATAATAGTTTTTTTCATTTAAAGAATCCTCAAATTTTACAAAAACATAACCTGTCGTATCAGTGGTTTTATTCTTAATATACTCAGCTGAATTGAGCTTAACACTTTTGGGTATCGTTGTAACAGCTTCAACAATTCGATTTAAATATTCAATTTTTAATGAGTATTCTTTTCCGGATTCTCCTTTTAGAGTAGTGCCATAATACACAAATGGAGGCAGTCTGTCTTTATCATTCTTCACCCTCAAAACTTCTGAATTAACTCCGTCTGAAACAGTAATTTTAGCCGACCTTATAACGTGATTCAGAACATTTGTAGAATCAATAACCTCAGAAACAGGAATGCTACTAGATAACAATACCTGAGCAAAATCCCCTTCCTCAATCCATCCTTCTACCACAATTTTTGATTCAGCTTTCACTGTCGCATTAAAATCATCTTTAGAACAATGCACTAATAGTAGAGCCAAAAGAAATAATAAACATTTTTTCATTGATTAAAATTTAAATCTCCAACTAATTGAAGGTAGCATTCGGTACAAGACCTTTTTTTCTTGTTTCACAATTACACTATTTTTATCATCATTAACCTGAATATTCAAAACCACATAAATGGGGTTATCAATATTAAAAGTGTTATACATTGAAAAATTCAGCGCACTCTCTTTTGTATTAGTTTTTACAAAAAAGTAATTCACAGAAAGATCTGTTCTGATATAATTTGGCATCTGTGCATTATTATATGCTGAATATTCTTTGACTGGATTATTATTGATAAAATACCACGACGTTGGCATTGTAAAACGGTTTCCAGAACTAAAGACTTGAGTCAATCCAAAATTCCACTTTGGATTTAACTCATACATCCCAACCACTGAAAGATTATGTCGCCTATCGTATTTTGCAAAATAAGTATATCCATTATTCAATTTATCAAAATTTCGATCTGACCAACTCAGTGTATAACTAAGCCAACCATTAAACTTGCCGTTGTTTTTTCGAAGCATCATTTCAAAACCGTAGGCTTTTCCTTTTCCAACGAGTAAGTCATTTTTGAGTGTTGTCGTTTCATTAAACTGAGTGACACCATAAGGATATTCTAATAAATCTTTCATCGAACGGTAAAATCCTCCAACCGTTGAGACTAGATTTTTTGCAACATTAAAACTAGAACCAACTGAAAATTCATCCGATGATTGTGGTTTTATTCCATCGGAACTTGCTATCCAAAAATCAGTAGGAATACCAACACTTGAGGTCGTTATCATACTCAAATATTGATAGTGTTTATTATAAGAGGTATAAAACGAATAACGACTATTAGCTATATAATTCAATAAGATACGGGGCTGAAAATGAAGGTATGAACTTGTGTTTGCTCCCGAAGAATAATAATTGATTCGAAGTCCCAACTCAACATTAAAATGATCCGTAATCTTTGGCTTAATTGTTGTAAAAACAGCGGCTTCATTTGAATTAATTTTACTGTCTTGAAAAGCATTACTGGAATTATTTAAATTTTTAATACTAATTTTTTGCGGCTGCAAATTATGTAGAACGTACTGAAAACCTGATTCAATAGCTGTATTTTTAATTAAATATTTAAAGGAGTTATTAAATCCAAAATCTTTGACAGAAGAAGAAACTCCAAAGCGAATGGTAGCCTGATCCATACGCAAATCATTTGAATATTGACTAAAATAAACCGCATTTGACATGGATACTTTAGAAGAAAAGGTGATCAGCAAAGTTGGAGAAACAATAAAATTACTCCATTTTAGACTGGTTTTCAAAGCTAAATTACCATCTTTGACTTGCAATGCATCAGCACTTACAAAAGCATCAATAGTTAACAGATTTTTTTTAGATAGTTGAGATAAAAAAGTGAAATTCCCGTCCGAAAACCCATAATTCATACCATTTACATCATTACTCTCTGAACCGTTTTTTAGCAAGGGCCCCACGACTTCGTCAATGTATGTTTTTCTTCCCGAAATATAAAAACCTGTTTTACTACTTATTGGAGCAGCCAAAGTGAATTGAGAAGCCAAAATACCAATATTCCCTTGAATATTGAATGCTGATGGCATTTTTTTGTTAGGCAACAATTCTGTAGTTGAACTTAATCTTCCACCATATTTTGAATTTGAACTAGATTTGTCAAACTCAACTTCTTTGATGTGGTCTGCATTATAAAAAGGAAATATCCCCAATAAATGAGACATTCCATATACTGGAGTTCCGCTGTACAATATAGCATTATGCCCAGGATCGCCACCTCGCACATACAAATAGCCATTAGCATCACCAGAATTTTGCACTCCAGGAGTAAGCTGCAAAATTTTAATTATGTCTGTAGTACCCAAAACAGTTGGTACATTGGCTAGCGCCTTTAAATTAAAAGACAGTCTACCTCCTGATAAATTGGTAACTCCTGCTTTTTTAGTATTGGTAATTATAACTTCATTTAAAACCGAACGCTCTTTTTCTAAACTAATAGAAATCAATGTATCCTTCGATAAATCAAAATAAAAATGCTTTTCAGTATAGTTTTGATGTTTTACAGCAACTTTAATTCTTCCCAAAGGAATCTTCTTTGAAAAAAAACCAACACTATCAGTTAGTACATTATAATCGATATTGTTTACCGTAAAAGAAATTACAGCACCAAATAAATTTTCTTTTTCAGAAGACTTTATAGCACCTGCTACCACAGCTTTTGTTTGAGCAAATAAACCGTAAAAACAAAACAAGAAAAAGAGCAGAATTGATTTCAATACTTAATTTTAATAAGAAAAATGCGAAATTAAGCAATTACAATCCAACTCTCTCTAATCATAATATTTAATTTTCTAATTACTTTAATTTTTGCAAATACATATTAACGACATTATCTAATCCTAGATAAATAGCTTCGGAAATTAAGGCATGTCCAATAGACACTTCAAGCAAACCTGGAATATTTTGATTGAAAAACTGAATATTATCCAAACTCAAGTCATGACCTGCGTTGATTCCGAGACCTAACTCATTGGCCAATTCGGCTGCTCTTACATAAGGCTCGATTCCTTTTTCGTTGCCTAAACTGTATTCGTGCGCAAAGGCTTCGGTATATAATTCTATTCTATCAGTTCCTGTTTTTTTAGCACCTTCGATCATTGCGGCTATTGGGTCTACAAAAATAGAAGTTCGAATGCCGTGGCGTTGAAATTCCTGAATCACCTCTGTCAAATACGATTGATTAGCAAGTGTATCCCAACCAGCGGACGAAGTAATAGCTCCAATGGCGTCTGGAACCAAAGTAACTTGTGTAGGCTTGCATTCTAATACCAAATCGATAAAATTGTGTTGTGGATTGCCTTCGATATTGTATTCTGTATATACAATTGGTTGTAAATCACGAGCATCTTGATAGCGAATATGACGCTCATCCGGACGAGGATGTATAGTGATGCCTTGTCCTCCAAATTTTTGAATATCGGTGGCTACTTGTAACAAATTAGGAACGTTACCGCCTCTAGCATTACGCAAAGTAGCTATTTTGTTGATGTTTACACTTAATTTTGTCATGTTACCCTATATAATTAATACAAATACATTATTGCGGAAACAAAAATACAAAGTAAAACCTAGGACTTTTTGCCTTTTTTTGATTATTTTGCATGAAATATTCCGGAAAGAACGATGACAGAAATTTTAAACTACATAACTAACGACTATAAAGCCCTTGACAGCCAAGAAACAATTTTTGATGCTCAAGATAGCTTAGATGAAATTTCTTTTTCTCATTTCCCTGTCGTAGAGGAAGACGTTTACATTGGATGCATTATCAAGGACGATCTTGAGACCTTTGATGGAGATAAAAAAGTAGCTGATTATCGCTTTACCCTAGAACCTTTTTTCGCAAGAACAACAATGATTTGGTTGGATGTTTTGGAAGTTTTTGCCAAAAATCACACCAATTTAGTCCCCGTCTTAGACGAAAACAATGCTTATGTTGGATATTACGAAATAGAAGACATTATCAAGTTTTTTCACGAAACCCCTTTTTTGAAGGAACAAGGAGGCGTTCTAGTGGTTCAAAAAGGTGTTTTAGAGTACTCCATGAGTCAAATTACACAAATCGTAGAAAGCAATAATGGTAAACTTTTAGGCCTTTTTGTTTCGGAGGCCAATCTAGAATCCGTTCAAATAACGATTAAAATAAGTCTAGGAGCCATGAATGACATTATTCAAACCTTTCGACGCTACAACTACGAAATCATTTCTGAACATCAAGAAGACAATTATATCAATAGCCTAAAAGAACGCTCCGATTATTTGGACAAATACCTTAATATATAGTTGTACGAGGTTAGAAAGTTAAACCTTTCTTCATAAAGACGAACATTCTATCGAAAATCACAAAACACATGAAAGTAGCCCTATACGGACAATATTATTTAGTAAGTACAGAACCCATCATCAAAGATATTTTTGTTTTTTTTAATGAAAATAATGTAGAAATGGTAATTGAAGCTACTTTTCTTGAGATGTTATACGAAAAGAAGATTGTTCGAAAAGAATATAACACCTTTAGTTCACATAACGAACTAGACAGCAGTTTCGACATGCTCATTAGTATTGGTGGAGATGGTACGATGCTTCGAGCAGTAACTTTGGTACGAAATTCTGGAGTGCCACTATTAGGAATAAACGCAGGGAGACTGGGATTTTTGGCGAATGTTCAAAAAGAAAATATAGCCGCCTTCATGCAATTGGTTTTAGACAAAAAATACACTTTATCCAAAAGAACCCTACTTAGCTTGTCTTGTTCCCCAGAAAACGAAACCATTCTTGATATTAACTTTGCATTAAATGAAGTTACTGTTAGCCGCAAAGATTCTACTTCAATGATTACTATTGAAACGTATTTGAATGGTGAATTTTTAAATTCCTATTGGGCAGATGGTTTAATTATTGCCACACCAACAGGAACAACCGGATATTCCTTAAGCTGTGGCGGACCAATTTTAACACCAAATGTAAAAAGCTTGGTAATTACTCCTATCGCCCCACATAATCTTAACGCAAGACCACTCGTTATAGCAGATGATACAGAGATTGTACTTCGGGTAACTGGGCGGGAAGATCAATATCTAGTCTCTCTCGACTCAAGAATCACTACGGTACAAAATGAATCCGTATTGACTATTAAAAAAACTCCCTTTCAAATTAATATGATCGAAATACAAGATGAAACTTTCTTAAAAACACTTCGAAATAAATTACTTTGGGGTGAAGATCGAAGAAACTAAGTTTATTTAAACCCTTCTATACGATACCAATAGAATTTGCCGTTTTGACTATTCAAAAACAGTAGCTAAACAAAAACTTGTTTATTTCTCAAAAAAGTAGACATTTGCGCTATTGAGCATTGATTAGTATTGAATATTATTATATTTGCACGCAATTTTATAAGTATGAACAAATTCTTTTATTTGCTTTTAATTACTTTTTCTTACGGAATATCCTATTCTCAAATTCATGAAATAGGCATTTTTGCCGGAGGAAGCAATTTTATTGGAGATGTAGGCCCAACCACTTACATTGCACCAAACAAAATGGCATGGGGTATTTTATACAAATGGAACAAGAGCCCCAGACATGCTTATCGTTTTTCATACAACCAATCGATATTGCAATCGAATGACATAAAATCAAAAGAAGGCAGCAGAAACCAACGTGGGTATTCGTTCTCAAATAACATCAAAGAACTTTCAGCGGGTTTAGAATTCAATTTTTTTGATTTTAATTTACATGAATCAAAAACAAAAGTGACACCCTATGTTTTTTCAGGAATCAATTATTTTTTTCATGACGAGTTGTATGTAAATGCTATTGGAGATACCTACAAAGAAAAAACAGGAAGTTCAATTGCAATCCCAATGATTGTTGGGGTAAAATCAAATCTATCCCGTAATTTCATCATCGGTTTAGAAGTAGGTGCAAGATATACGTTTACAGATAATTTAGATGGAAGCTATCCTGAAACGGCTACTTTACAGCAATTTCGTTTTGGCAACATCAATACCACGGATTGGTATGTTTTTTCTGGCTTGACATTAACCTATACTTTTGGCGAAAAACCATGCTATTGTGCATATTAATATGGATTTACTACAACAAATAGACAAAAAAAGATTACCCAAACACTTGGCCATCATTATGGATGGCAACGGTCGTTGGGCAAAAAAACAAGGTTTTTTAAGAGCTTTTGGACATGAAAGCGGCACAAAATCAGTAAAAAAAATCATTCAAGCTAGTGCTGAATTAGGCATAAAAAACCTAACCCTATATGCCTTTTCTACAGAAAATTGGAATCGACCAAAATTAGAAGTAGATACATTAATGAAAGTTTTAATCAATGCACTAAAAAAAGAAGTTGATACCCTTCAAAACAACAACATTAAATTGAATGCCATTGGCAATTTAGAGTTACTACCAAAGACCGCTCAAAACCAACTTTTGGAAGTAATTAATCTTACAAAGAACAACACTTTAATGACATTGACCTTAGCCTTAAGCTACGGATCTAGAGAAGAATTAACAAATGCAGTAAGAATAATTAGCGAGAAAGTTAAAAATAATATAATTTCAATTGACGCTATTGACGATTCAATTATAAATGAGCATCTTTACACGCATAATTTACCGGATGTAGATTTAGTAATACGTACAAGTGGCGAACATAGAATAAGTAATTTCCTTCTTTGGCAAATTGCTTATGCCGAACTCTACTTTACAGATATTTTATGGCCGGATTTTAAAGAAGAAGATTTATATGAGGCTATCATTAGTTATCAAAAAAGAGAACGCAGATTTGGAAAAACAAGTGAACAAATTAAATAAAATTTTAGTGTTACAAAAAAGTATAAAAATAGCCTTTACCCTACTCCTTATTGGAAGTTTTTCACAAATAAAAGCGCAAGACCGTGTCCCTTTTGACCAAGGAAAAAAATACATCCTCGCTAACGTAGATGTTACAGGAAAAATTAGTTTTAACAAACAAACCGTTGTTACTTTTTCGGGACTAGAAAAAGGACAACAAATTACCGTTCCAGGAGAAGAAATAAGTAGTGCTATCAAAAAATTAGGTAAACTAGGATTGTTTGATGAGATTACTTTTTATGTCAATAAAATTGAAAATGATAGTATTTTTCTTGAATTAAACATTCAAGAATTACCCAAATTGAAAGAAGTAAAATTTGTTGGTATAAAGAAAAATAAAACCGAAGCTCTTATCAAAGACAACAACCTAAATAAAGGTAAAATTGTCAACGAAAACCTCATTACTACTACAAAAAACTACATAGAAAACAAGTATAAAAAAGACGGCTTCTACAACACCAAAGTAGTGATTGTAAACACTCCTGCTGATTCTGTAACCAGTAACCAAGTCAATATGCTAATCAATGTTGACACTGGAACCAAAGTTAAAATTGCTAGTATTGACTTTGTTGGAAACGAAAAATTGTCCGACAAAACCTTGAGAGCAGCAATGAAAGAAACTAAGCAAAAAAAGCTAACTCGTATCTTAAAGAAATCAAAGTTTATTAAAGCTAAATATAAAGAAGATCTTGAAAAAGTAATCGCAGTTTATAAAGAAAAAGGATATCGTGATGCACGAATCGTTTCTGATTCTGTGTCTTATAATAAAGAACAAAATGCGATTAATATTAAGGTAAATGTAGAGGAAGGAAACAAATACTTTTTTGGAAATATAAAGTTCCTAGGTAACACCGTTTATTCTGACCAAGGATTGTCTCAAGTCTTAGGTATCAAAAAAGGAGAAACCTATAATGGTGTACTTCTTGAAAAACGTATTGCCGATAAATCTAAACCAGATGGTGAAGACATTACCAATTTATACCAAAACAGCGGTTATTTGTTCTCCAACGTTAATGCAGTAGAGGTAAAAACGGTAAATGATACTATCGATTTTGAAATTCGTGTTACAGAGGGACCAATTGCTTATTTTAATAAAATCACTGTAGTTGGAAATGATAAAACCAATGATCGCGTTATTTATCGTGAATTAAGAACAAAACCTGGAGAAAAATACAGCAAAGAAGAATTGGTTCGTACTATTCGTGAGATTGGACAACTAGGTTTTTTCGATCCAGAAGCTATTGATCCTAAATTCAAAAATGTTGATGCTGGTGCAGGAACTGTAGATATAGAATACCATTTAGTTGAAAAAGGAGCAAGCCAAATCGAATTACAAGGAGGCTATGGCGGTGGAGGCTTCATAGGAACCTTAGGACTTTCATTTAATAATTTCTCCGCAAGAAATATGTTCAAAAAAGAGGCCTATAAACCATTACCTATGGGAGATGGTCAAAAAGTATCCCTTCGTTTACAAGCTAGTACTTTTTTCCAAACCTATAGTGTATCTTTCTCAGAACCATGGTTTGGAGGAAAAAAACCAGTTTCATTCAGTTCTTCATTATCTTACAGTAAGCAATTTTTACAAAACTTCTCAAGTGGAAATGCTAGAGTTGACAAAAATAAAAGTTTCAATATTTTATCATTATCACTTGGTATTTCTAAACGTCTAAGTGTACCTGATGAATATACCTACTTATCACAATCGATAAGTTTTCAAAACTATGATTTGAACAATTATTTTACAGGATTGTTTAGCTTTGGAAATGGTTATTCTAACAACTTGGCATATACTTTAGGAATCACACACACGAATAAAGGTTTTAACCCTATTTTCCCAACTTATGGTTCTGAATTTAGTTTTTCAGCTAAATTCTCCCCACCGTATTCATTGTTCAATGGTGTTGATTACAAAAACCTTGGTGAATTAAAAGAAAACAAATACATCTATGATGGAAGTAAAGGTGATTCATATGTAGGGGACAACGGTATAATAGTTAACAAAGGAGATTATGTTGAAGCCATTCCGACGTTAACAACAACACCTAATAGTGTAACCGATTACAAAGATGCTGTTGCTGACCCTGCAAAAGTAGATCAAAAGAAATTTAACTGGTTGGAATACTATAAAATCAAATTCAAAGCTGACTGGTATACTAAACTATATGGCAAATTCGTTTTAAGAACTTTAGGGGAATTTGGGTTTATGGGAGCTTACAATCAAGATAGAGGTTTAGTGCCCTTTGAGCGTTTTTTCTTAGGAGGTGATGGTATGCAAAACTTTGCAATGGATGGTAGAGAAACCATACAATTAAGAGGATATCCAAACAATTCATTGACTCCATTAGTAAATGGAACACAAGATGGCGCAACAGTATACAATAAATTCTCAATGGAATTACGCTATCCAATTACCCTAAAGGCATCGGCTTCTATTTATGCTTTAGCCTTTATGGAAGCAGGTTCTTCCTATATTAATTTCAAAAACTATAACCCTTTCGACTTAAGTCGTTCGGCTGGTTTTGGTTTGCGTGTTTTCATGCCAGCATTTGGTTTATTAGGAATCGATTTTGGTCACGGTTTTGACCCAATTCCAGGACAAGTAAAAGCTAATGGATGGGAAACTCACTTTATTATTGGCCAACAGTTCTAGAATTATTGAAACTAACCATATTCAAGACTATAAAGTTATGAGAAAACATATTTTATTTATATTTTTATCCCTTTTTGTAGTTGTAGTTGGTTATACTCAATCTAAAGGACCAAAAATTGGTTACATTGATATGGAGTACATTTTACAAAATGTAAACGGATATCTTGACGCAACCAATCAACTAGAAGTTAAAGCTCAAACTTGGAAACAAGAAATTGAAGTTAAAAAAAATGAAATAAAAAGATTAAAAGACGCTCTTACCATTGAAAAAGCATTGCTTACGAGAGAATTAATTGAGGAAAGAGAAACCGAAATTAAGTTTCTTGACACAGAATTATTAGACTATCAACAAAAACGGTTTGGAGCTAATGGTGATTATATCTATCAAAAAAGCTCATTGTCAAAACCGGTACAAGATCAAGTCTTTACTATCGTTCAAGACATTGCAGAGCGCTTAAAGTTTGATTTTATATTTGACAAAAGCTCAGATATGACGATGCTTTTTGCTGCAAAACGTTACGACATTAGCGATCAGGTATTGCGAAAATTAAATAATACCGATAAAAGAGAACAATTAAGCAAAAAGCAATTAGAAGCAGAACAAGTTAAAGAAAAAATTCAAGAAGCTCTTGATGAAAATCCGGAGTTAAATGAACGTAAATTACAATTAGATGCAAAAAAAGCAGTAAAAGAAAAGGCACTTGCAGAACGTATACAGTTACAGGAACAAAAAAGAAAAGATTTCGAAGAAAATAGACGCAAATTAAAAGAAGAAAGAGAGGCTAAAAAAAATGGCACAATTTCTGTACCCACAGAAAAAGTAGTTACTGAAAAAACCGCTTCAACAGCAAAAGATAACACTGTAACACCAACAAAAAGTGATGCAGAAATTGAAAAAGAAAAAATTGCTGCAGAAAGAGCCAAATCAGCCGAAGCTAAAAAACAAGAAATTGCCGATCGTAAAAAAGCACTAGAAGAAAAAAGAAAAAAAATACTAGAAGAAAGAGAAGCGCAGAAAAAAGCTAAAGAAGACGAATTAAAACAAAAAACAAACGGAAATTAATTACTAAATTTTTTAAAACAATGAAACAAATCAAAACTTTATTAATTGCAGCAATGGTAGTATTGGGAGCAAATACAATGAATGCTCAAGCAAAGGTTGCACATGTAAATG
>CAUPCW010000070.1:0-17494 GCA_963509895.1 uncultured Flavobacterium sp. | reverse complement strand
CATCCTTTTCTATTTTTCTTTAAAATAGAAAAGATACAGTGGACAGCTGGAAATAGCTCCAAAAAATACCTATTTTTATAAAAATTTTCGAAAGATGCATTTGAGTTATTGGGAAATAAAAAACTGGTTTACTGATGTAGAGTACACGATTGTGGGCAGTGGGATTGTGGGATT
Source organism: uncultured Flavobacterium sp. (assembly GCA_963509895.1). Taxonomy (GTDB): domain Bacteria; phylum Bacteroidota; class Bacteroidia; order Flavobacteriales; family Flavobacteriaceae; genus Flavobacterium. The sequence goes on along the minus strand of CAUPCW010000070.1, from coordinate 17,320 downwards.
GCACGCCGCATTGCGTTTGAGAGAGCGATTTCCTGCTGCCAAAATATTGGTGCTAGAGAAAGGAATGTTGCCTCAAGGTGCGAGTACCAAAAACGCTGGGTTTGCTTGTTTTGGAAGTCTTTCTGAGATTGTAGAAGATTTAAAAACACATACAGAAGAAGAGGTAATTGCGTTGGTGCAAAAGCGTTGGTCGGGTTTGCAATTGTTGCGCAAACGAATTCCTGATGTGGTTTTGGATTACAAACCTTTTGGCGGCTATGAATTGTTTTTGGAAGACGAAGAAAGTTTGTACACCGAGTGTGTTAACAAAATGCCTTTTGTCAATGAAATTCTGAATCCTATTTTTAGAGGTGGTGTTTTTACGAAGGAAGTGGACCGTTTTGGATTTAATGGGACAAAAGAATACTTGATTTTTAATCCTTTCGAAGGACAAATTGATACCGGAAATATGATGCAAGAGTTGTTGCGTCAAGCCGTAGCGGCCAATATTTTAATTCTGAATCAGCAAACAGTTACGGGGTTTGAGGATAAGGGTTCAAGTGTTGAAGTAGCCTTGGGTGATTTTAGTTTTTCGACTCAAAAGTTATTGTTTGCGACCAACGGGTTTGCTGCCGAACTCACGCAAGGACAAGTAAAGCCCGCACGGGCTCAGGTGCTGATTACAGAACCTATTCCGAATTTGGACATCAAAGGGACTTTTCATTTGGATCGCGGGTATTATTATTTTAGAAATATTGGTGACCGAATTTTGTTAGGCGGAGGTAGAAATTTAGCTTTTGAAGAAGAAATCACCATCGAAATGGGCCAGACCGATATTATTCAAAAAAAATTGGAACAGTTATTAAAAGAAGTAATTTTGCCGAATCAAGATATTGAAATTGCACACCGTTGGAGCGGAATTATGGGAATAGGCGCTAGCAAAAATCCTATAGTAACCAACCTATCTCAGAATGTATATTGTGGGGTTCGCATGGGCGGAATGGGCGTAGCAATTGGCAGTTTAATAGGAACCGAATTAGCAGATTTAATCCCAATCAATAATTAAAAACAATCCCAAGCATGCAAAAAACTAGTCTTGTTTTACTTTTTTCTATTTTTAACCTATTTTTTTTACGAGCAAACCCAATTGCAGAAACAAAAGTTGCTGATTCTAGTTTTAATGTTACCGTTTCTTACACTGGAGATGTTGAGGTCACCTTTAATGATTATGATTTTACGTCAACTTATGAATGGCAATTTGAATACGGCCCAATTGGTTTTAAATCCGGACAGGGGACTGTTATAAGCGTTTCAGGAATACACTTTTATCGATTCACGGTAAATCCTTTGTACGGCTATGATTTTAGAGTTAGACAAAGATATTTAGCTAATAATAATCTTGTGTGGACAGATTGGTCTTCGGCAAAAACAATTTTCCCAACAAGTGATAAAGTTTTTTCAGTGGGATATACTACAAATTTTGATACTCAAAGTGAAACAGAATTAGAATGGAGGGGCTTACTTTATACAAATTCTTCGAGTACTGCAGGGATTTATCAGAGTCAAGACAATCATAGTGAGAATAATAAGCCAGGATTTTCAATGAGAATGACAAATTATAATTATGAGAATGGTTCTGAAATAGCTTTAGTATCACCAAAATTTAATGATTTGGCAACCGATCGAAAAATAAAATTTTGGACTTTTGGCTATGGTAGTGATATCGAATTGCTCGTTGGAACAATGACAAACCCAAATGATCTAAGTACTTTTCATTTGCTTTCCCGTATAGAAAATACACAAGGCTCTGGGTGGCATCAAAAAACAGTTTATTTTAATAATTATAAGGGTGGTGATCAATATATTGTGTTTTTATTTAAAAGAAAATATTATGGTGCCCATGAGAATATAAGTATTGATGATTTTAGTTACGAAACAGCTGCTAATTGTTATGATCTTACTAATTTTTCGCTGACAAATGTAGGACAGAATTCGGCTCAGATAAGTTTTGATTCTCAAAATCAAAATGATTATGAAGTTAGTGTAACTAATGTTGTTCGTCGTACGACCGAAATTGTAAAGATTCAGGGCAGTTCTTACACTCTAACAAATTTAATTGGAAATACAGATTACGAAATCAAAGTAAGGGCTCATTGTATTGATGATTTATATTCTAATTGGACAAAAGCGATTAGTTTTAAAACACCATGTACTGTAATTTCTGGAAATTACAGTACATCATTTGAAGGTACAGAATATGTTGATCCTTGCTGGAGTACAATTGAAAATAGTTGCTTGGTAAGATCTAGCATGGAAAATCTTGGAACAACACCAAAACTTATAGCTAAAACAGGTGAGGCAAGTATTAGAATGTCTGATTTTGTTGGGGCCTTAAATGTAAACAAAGCTTATCTTATCACTCCATATATTGGAGACTTAGATGCTGATAAAAGAATAAAGTTTAGTTTAATAACTTATAGTGGAGAGGATACATATAACCGCACAAGCCTCACAATTGGTACAATGTCTGACCCTAAAGATGCCTCAACATTTGTTGCCTTAAAGTCGATTTTGCCTTCAGAAATGAATGAACTTCAAAATGATAATAAATCGTCAGAATGGAAAGAGCATACCGTTTATTTAGATAATTATATAAAAAGTAGTAATCATCATTACATTGCAATTAGGTATAATAATGAAGGCAAATCGCAATTTAATATTGATGATTTTATTTATGAGAGCGCGCCTTCTTGTACTGAGCCCTTAAATCCAGTGACAGTTGATTTTGGATATGATTTTGCAATAGTAAAATGGGATAATTATAAACCAGCTTCAGAATGGCAGATAGAATATGGCCCGAAAGGTTTTGAGCATGGAAAAGGAACAATCGTAACTATAACGAGTTATCCTTTTAAAATTACAGAATCTATATTAGGGGACACTGAATATGACTTTTATGTGCGTTCTAAATGTGGAAGTAATTACAGCCCATGGTCAGACAGGGGATATTTTAGAACAAATTGCGAAGGGTTTACGGCAGGTTACACTGAGGGTTTTGAAAATTCTTCTTTTGAAAAATCAGGCTGTTGGACCCGAATAGTACCATACTTTAATCAAAGATGGTATAATAAAAATCGTTATATTTCTGATATAAAAGGGAATGCGGGAACTTTGATACATAGTGGAACAAAATCTATTTGTGTAACCAACCAAACAGACGATCCTTTTCCGGCTGGTACTGGAGAAAATGCTGATCGTGTTGTATTGGTCTCTCCAAGGCTGAAAGATCTTGACCACTATAAAAAAGTTATTTTTTGGCTAAAAACCAGAGCCGGAATTTCAAAAAAACCTATAGAAGTCAGTATCGGTACATTAGCTGATCCTAGAGATTATAATACATTTACGACCTATAAGGTTGTAACAGTTCCTGTAGAAAATATCGATAAGTGGATCAAATATGAAGTAGAGCTTTCAGATTATTATGGGACAGATAAGTTTGTTGGTTTCAAACATAGCTCCAAAAATCAGCGATTGGATTACTTTTATATTGATGATTTTGAATATGTTCAAAATGAATGTCCAAGATCTGGACTATTAGGGGCCAGACAATCAGGATCTGATAGCGCTTCTTTGGATTGGAGAGATAATAATACAAAAAACAGATCACAAAGTTGTGATATAGAGTATGGACCAAAAGGTTTTACAGATGGTCAAGGAACTATTGTCAATGTGAATACTAATCCTTATAACCTGAAAGGTTTAGTACAAGGAATCTATGACTATCGTGTGCGAGTATATTGTGAAAAAACAATTGTAAGTGAATGGTCAGATCGTTACACCTTTAAAATTGGCTGTACAGAAAAATCGCCTTTTGTAGAAAATTTTGATCAGTATGTTGCAACGAATGAACCTCCAGGATTTTGCTGGACTAAAAATAGTTTTCTTGATACACAGGTGTACGAATATAGTTTGCCAAATATAAACAGTGCACCAAACACCTTTTATCTCCAAAACAATGCTGATACGGCACTTTTAGTATCGCCTTATTTAGAAGATTTTGATCAGAATAAAAAAATCAAGTTTTGGCTTAATCAGCAAATAAATACTATCGATTTGAAATTTGGCACCTTGATTATTGGAACGATTAAGAATCCAATTGACATAAGTACTTTTGAGCCTTATCAATCTGTTTCGTTAGCAGAATTGCGAAATCTACCTAAATATGGCAAAGAAATAAATGTTGATTTTTCTGAGTATAAAGGAGCTAATAAACAAATCGCTTTTCGATTTGTAGCTGAAAATTTAGAATTTCAAGGAACCAATCGAGTTTTAATTGACGATATTCATTACGATCAGACTTTGTCTTGTTACGATCCTATCGATGTTGTATTCTCGAAAATAAACAACGAATCATTGCAAATAAATTGGACTTCTAAAAATAAAACGCCACAAAAAGTTGAGATTGAATATGGTCTAACGGGTTTTGTTCCTGGAACAGGTAAAATCGCTGTTGCTAATGCAAATGAAATTAAGATTTCTAATTTAGAAGAAGGAACTTCTTATCAGTTTTATCTAAAAACAGTTTGTGGCTCTGGAAATTCGATTGTGGTGGGGCCTAAAAAAATTGAAACTACTTGCAAAGGTAAATCGCTGCCGTGGATAGAAAACTTTAGTAATTTAGAAAATTATGGAGCAAATGTATTGCCAAACTGCTTTAAACTCTTGTATGGAGATCTGAAATTAGAAAAGACTAATATTTCAGATCAACTATATAATTTTGGTCCAGATTATATGCGTAGTGGATATGATGATACAAGTTATTTACATATAAAAGGGAGTCATCGCACAGAATTGATGACGCCAATGTTTTTTCTTGCTGCCGGAACAACATACAAATTTAGTTTAAAAGCCAGAAATAGTTACGAATACAGAACGCAAGGAGTCGGTCTTTCTGTAGGTAGAGGACAGAACGACTACAATATGGAGACAAACGTTTCAACATCGGGCTCAGGAAGACTTACAGAATATAATTATAGTGATGTCTCCTACTACTTTACTCCTATGGTTTCTGGTGATTATAGTTTTTTGATGAATTTTTCAAACTCCAGCTCTCCTAATTTATTGGCAGATAAATTTGAATTAAAGGAAGGGTATAAAGTGACTGTTGATGGAAGTAAAGAATCAACTTTTTATGATTTTCAAAATGAAATTTCAGATGATATAATTATAGAACAAACTAGAGATTCTTATATTAATGTTGAATCTGAAAGTCAATCCATCAATAATAAAGTTGTTGTGATGAATGGGAATAGCAGCCCTGATCAGTGGGTAACTGTTGCAAATGCTTCTGTTTCTGGTAAAACAACAGAAAGTTCAATTTCAGTTTGGGAAGTAAATCAAAGGAGTGTTACAAAAATTAATACAAAAGTAGCTGCCAAAAATGCAACTTCTTTATTTATGAGTTTTGACTTGAAACAAACTTTTGTTACCAGTAATACGGAATCGATGTTTAGAGTTGTTGTAAACGGAAACGTTATAGGTACAATACTAAAACCCGTAAAAAATATTGGAGATAATTTTGAAAAATATGTGTTTGACTTAACTCCTTATGTCGGTTCAGAAATTAGAATTTCTCTGCAGCATATCGGAAAATCTTATTTAGGAGATACTGCATATTTAGACAATCTTAGCTTTGCTAAAACAGTCAAAAGTTTGTCGATTGATGAAAATAAAACAACAGATTTTAAATATTATCCAAATCCAATAGAAAATGTTTTAAATATAGAAAGTAATTCAATAATTTCGAACTTAGAAATTTATGATGTAAACGGACAATTGCTTTTTGAGAATAAATATTCAGATTCAAAAATATCGGTCGATTTTAAACAATTTTCAGCTGGTTTATATTTGATTGTTTTAAAAAGTGAAGAAAAGAAAGAAATTTTTAAAGTGATAAAAAAATAATTGTAAGCTCTAGTTTGGATGGTTGCAATTAATAAATAGAATTAAATATAATGGCAACCAAGATTACCCCAAAAAAATCACCTACTAAAAAACCGGCAAAAAAACAAGAATCTAGTTTTGGAAGTAAGGTGAAACGCTTTATTTTCAAAGTATTGCTTTGGTTTTTTGGACTTTCCATCTTTAGTGTGGTGGTGTTTAAATTTGTTCCTGTTCCTTTTACACCACTGATGGTGATTCGTTTTTTTGAAAACGTATCCAACGGAAAAGAGAATCATTTTAGTCATAATTGGGAACCCATCGAAAATATTTCTATGAATTTACAAAAGGCCGTGATTGCCAGTGAGGACGGTACGTTTTTGAGTCATAATGGATTTGATTTTTTGGCCATGCAAAAAGCCTATAAAAGCAACGAAAGAGGCCGAAAAATAAAAGGAGGAAGTACCATTTCACAGCAAACCGCCAAAAATGTCTTTTTATGGCAAGGAAGAAGTTACTTGCGCAAAGGATTAGAAGCTTATTTTACCGTGTTGATTGAGGTGATTTGGGGCAAAAAACGCATTATGGAAGTCTATTTGAATAGCATAGAAATGGGCGATGGGGTGTATGGAGCGCATGCCGCCACCCAATATTGGTACCGAAAAGACGCGTCGAGTTTGACCAAAATGCAAGCCGCAGGAATTGCCGCTATTTTACCCAATCCACGCAAATACAAAGCCACAAGCTCTTCTTCTTACATCAACAATCGAAAAGCCAAAATCGTACGTGTGATGAATCATGTAGGGACTTTAAATTACAAATGAGAATAGTAAAACTCTTGTTTTGGCTGCTGTTAGGGATTCATTTTTTGGGTTCCGCTCAAACTTTTGATAGGCAGCAAGTAGGAGTAGAGCTTGACAATGATTTGTATGCCTCACTAAAAAATGACCGCTATTATACCAACGGAATTACGCTGTTTTATAGCTATTTAAATATCAAATCTTCGGCTAGTTTGCTCAAAAAAACTACCGAATTCCGATTAGCACAATACATTTACACTCCCAAAACCCGATTGGCCAACGCCATTAAAGACAACGATCGCCCTTTTGCGGGGTATTTGTTTGGCGAGGTCAATCAAACCTTTTTTATGGCAAACAAAAGCGTTTATCAGGGAGCGATACAAATAGGTTATGTAGGTTCCAATTCTTTTGCCGAAGAAATGCAAAACGGATTGCACGATGCTTTTTCGTTGCGCCATGTGGAAGGTTGGCAAAACCAAATCAAAAATACCTTGGCGCTGCAAACTCAATTTCGCTTTTCCCAAAAGCTTTTTCCAAGCGCAATCACATCTCATTTTGATGTTCATTTTCAAGGACAAGCGATATTAGGAACCGTGCAAACGGCTCTTAATTCAGGTTTTTTTGCTAGAATAGGTTTGAAAAATTTGCAACCTATAGCCCATTCTAATTTTTATAGCTGCGGCGTTTTAGGCACTGCCAAAACAGATGAATTGTACTTTTTTATCCATCCTAGTTTGCAGTATCAGGCCTATGACGCAACGGTTCAAGGAAGCCTTTTTGGTACGCAAAGCCCCGTAGAACTAGGCTTAATTCGTTGGCGTTGGCAAACCGCTGTGGGCATCAAGTACCGTTACAACCATTTCAATTGTCACTATACCTTTTTTTACCGCTCCAAAGAGGTCAATCACCCCGTCAATACTTCTTATTATTATGGCTCAATTGGGCTTACTTACAGCTTTAGATAGTTGGTCAGGAGCACATCGTTTACTTTTCATCATAACGTCTCGTCCTGCTCTACGCTATATCTTTGCTTTTTGAAAGAAAAAAAGCAAAGGATGCCGCTGCGATCAGGGCTAGAAAGGACTTTTAGTTTTTCAGAGGAACGATTTTTTAAGTATAAATCGTAATTTTTTTAACTACAATAGTAAAAATTAATTAATTTTATATTTTAAAATCTGAAAATCAATACTTTAAATATGAAAAAATCAATTTTGACATCCGCCTTATTAATGTGTTTTGCTTTATCTTCAAAAGCACAAATTTCATTAAATGATGTAAACAAAGCAACCGAGGTTGGTAGTAAAGCAGCATTGTCCTCATTTGATGTAAGTAGTATAAGTTCCCAAATCTTGGGTACTTTGAAACCTAATCTCAAATTGACACCTGAACAAATACCTCAGGTAACCTCAATTGTAACCGAACTGTTGAACAAAAAGAAAAATGCATTGCCAATGATGGCTTCAAACAAAGCAGGGTACAACTCTGTAATGTCCGGCATACAGAGTGCTTTCCCTTCAAAAATGAAAACTGTTTTGAAAGCTCAGCAGTATTCAGCTTTGTTGGGATTAATACCTAAATCCCCAAGTTCTACAAATGTTTTATCGAAGTTGTTGTTTTAGCGAACTATTTGTCAACTGATTGCACGAATCATTTGTAAATGCTGTTTTGAGTAGGAAAAACTAATAGCAAATTTGTCTATCAACTATTGTTTTTTTATTTTTCTTGAATTCAAAAAAAAAAGCCTTAAAAACATCCGTTTCTAAGGCTTTTTTGTGGAGAAGATGGGGCTCGAACCCACGACCTCTTGACTGCCAGTCAAGCACTCTAGCCAACTGAGCTACATCCCCATGACTATGGCGCAAATATAGTATTTTAATTAGTGAATACACAAATTTATACCGCACAAAATGCTTTCGCAGCAAAAACAGAAGAGGGTTATGGAAATAATTTTAACTTTACGCTAAAATAAAAAACATGTCACAGATGATTGTCTCAGGCACGCTTACCACAACGATTGCCAATGGTGTTGCAACACTTACCTTTGGTCACCCCGCCAGTAATTCTTTTCCTAAAGCCCTTTTGCAGCAACTCACAACCGCGATTCAGGAAGTGAGTTCTAATGATGCGGTTCAGGTGGTGGTACTACAGAGCGAAGGTACAGGCGTTTTTTGTGCAGGTGCTTCTTTCGATGAGCTTTTAGCAGTGAGTACAGAAGCCGAAGGAGCGATTTTCTTTTCAGGATTTGCACATGTTATCAATGCGATGCGTACTTGTCCAAAAGTGATTATTGGTCGCATTCAAGGAAAAGCCATTGGCGGTGGTGTAGGCATTGTTGCTGCTTGTGATTATACCTTGGCTACGCGTCAGGCAAGTATCAAATTATCAGAACTCGCCATCGGAATTGGTCCTTTTGTGATTGAACCTGCAGTAAGCCGTAAAATCGGAAAAATGGCGATGTCCCAAATGACTTTGGCTGCCCAAGAATGGAAATCGGCCGAGTGGGCGCAGCAACAAGGTTTGTATGCCGCTACTTTTGAAACGCTTCCAGATTTGGACGAAGCCGTGCAACAAATGGCCACACAACTAGCTAGCTATAATCCACAAGCTTTACTCGAAATCAAGAAAGTATTTTGGGAAGGCACTGATCATTGGGCAACTTTATTGCTAGAACGTGCCGCAATTTCAGGACAATTGGTACTTTCTGATTTTACCAATAACGCTTTACTTCAATTTAAAAAGTAGCCACAATGATATCATTTTCTTTACTTCAAAAAGTAGATGTAGTTAAAAAAATAGCCCAAGCTCCTGACAAGAGTTACGAAATTGGAGTAGTAATTGGCTCGTATTTGCCTTTTGTTGTTTTGGTAGGATTTGCTTATTGGATGTATTACCGAGCAAAAAAAAGAGACGAAAACCGTTAATATTCCTTAAATTTGCCCCTCAAATTCAATACAGATGAGTAATATCAGAATCACCAAAAAATTCAGTTTCGAAACCGGTCATGCGTTGTATGGCTATGATGGCAAATGCAAAAATGTACACGGACACAGTTACAAGTTATCAGTAACCGTAATTGGCGCTCCTATAACAGATCGATCGAACGTAAAATTAGGAATGGTGATTGATTTTACCGATTTAAAAAAAATCGTCAAAGAAGAAGTAGTCGATCAATTTGACCACGCAACTGTTTTCAACCAAACGACTCCTCATGTTGAATTGGCTAAAGAATTAAAAGATCGTGGACATCATGTTATTTTGGTTGATTATCAGCCTACTAGCGAGAACATGATTGTTGATTTTGCGGCAAGAATCAAAAGCAGATTGCCAGAAGGAATTAACCTATTCTCTTTGAAATTGCAAGAAACCGAATCTTCTTTTGCAGAATGGTTTGCCAGCGATAATGTATAGGAATAGATGACCCGTTGGGTGAAATTCAAATAAAATAAAAACGTAACCACACTTCGATGCCTCAGTGCAGGCTAGAGCTATAGATTAATAGTAAATCAACATAGAAAAAACAGAAATAGTTCTATTTTCCACAATAGATGAGCTATGTGAATAGTAAAACGTCTATTTGTTTCTCTTAAAAAACTACAAATTCTATGATTCTATGTAGTAAAAAACAATTTAACCTAACGTTTCTGAACCAAATTCCAAATTAAATTGCATGACTTCAATCTCTAAAAAAATATATTTTGCTTCTGATCAACATTTTGGTGCGCCTACACCTGAGTTGAGTTTTCCTAGAGAACAAAAATTTGTGGCTTGGCTAGATGAAGTAAAGAAAGATGCCGAAGCCATTTTTTTACTGGGTGATTTATTCGATTTTTGGTTCGAATACAAAACCGTGGTTCCCAAAGGATTTGTTCGCGTTTTAGGAAAATTGGCCGAGATTCGCGATAGTGGTATTCCAATTTATTTTTTCGTCGGGAATCATGATTTATGGATGAACGATTACTTTGAAAAAGAACTGAATATTCCAGTTTTTCACGACAATCAAGAATATACTTTTCACGGAAAAACCTTTTTAGTAGGACACGGAGACGGAAAAGGACCAGGCGATTTAGGATACAAACGCATGAAAAAAGTGTTTACCAATCCGTTCTCTAAATGGTTGTTTCGTTGGTTGCATCCTGATCTTGGGGTTGGACTAGCACAATATCTTTCGGTAAAAAATAAATTAATTTCAGGCGCCGAAGATGTTACTTTTTTAGGCGAAGACAACGAATGGTTAATTCAATATGCCAAACGAAAACTAGAAACCAAGCATTACAATTATTTAGTTTTTGGACACCGCCATTTGCCTATGAAATATACCGTTGGTGAAAACGCTGAATACGTCAATCTAGGCGATTGGATTACTTATTTTACCTATGGTGTTTTTGATGGTGAAACTTTTGAGGTCAAAACATTCAACTAAATAAAAATATAACCACATAGATAGCATAGATAAATGTAAAATAGTTAAAGAATGAATAGAAATAGCATTATTTCACACATAGTGTATCTATGTGAATAGTAAAACGTCTATTTTTCTTTAATGTAATTATAAATTCTATGTTTCTCCTATGTGGTGAAAAAATAATTTTACGCAGCAGGTTTAACTAAATTAAAGTGATATGGAGCCAATAGATTTTGATACATTAGATTATCCTGTTGGGAATTCCGTCAGAGAATGCCATAGTCAGTATGGATTGAATTTTCAAAATGCGCATTTTTATCTTCCTGAATACTGTCCTTTTGGAGATTTCTCTTCCTTTGAAAATGCAGCTACTATTTTAGAGCAGTATGCCCAAATGACTTCTTCTTTTTACATTTTTGGTAACTTACCTGGAGTCCCGTCAAGTATAGAAAATAAAGGAGAATTGCTTTGTCGTCAAATGATCCTAATTGCTAGAATTAAGCATCCTATTACTGAAACGATCATCAAATTAGGTCCTGAAAAGTTGGACGATTTGTTGGGTTTGGTACGTTTGGTGTACCCAGAATACTTTAAGGCGCAAACTGCGGCCATGGGAAATTATTATGGTATTTATGTTCAAGGTCAATTAGTAGCAGTAACTGGTGAGCGCATGCAAACGAACGATTTTATAGAAGTCAGTGCTGTAATTACGCATCCAGAACACACAGGAAAAGGCTATGCAAAACAGTTAGTAACACATACTGCAAACGCCATTTTTGATCAAAATAAAATTCCTTTTTTACATGTTTCGGATCAAAACGTTGGCGCTATTCACGTATACGAATCTTTGGGGTTTTCTACTCGAAAAAAAATAAGTATTTGGCATTTGGTCAGAAAATAGGTTTTCTGTTTTATGCCTTTTCAATTTCTTCTAAATCTTTTTGTAAATCTAATTTTCGGAAGGAAGGCATGAATGTACCCATCCCGAGAACTATCAGCAACGTCATACATCCTCCAAAAACTACCGCAGGAACGGTTCCCATTAATTTGGCAGTTAAACCACTTTCAAAAGCGCCTAATTCATTGGAAGAACCTACAAAAATTGAATTAACCGAAGCTACTCTTCCACGCATGTGATCTGGAGTTTTTAATTGTAAAATAGTGGAACGAATCACCATCGAAATACCATCAACAACGCCACTAAAGAACAACGCCAACAATGAAATCCAGAAAATAGTAGAAAGTCCAAAAATGATGATGCAAACACCAAATAAGAAAATAGCAGTGAGTAATTTTATTCCAGCATTTTTATTTACAGGGACATAGGCTGTGAATAGCATGGTTAGAATTGCACCTACCGCTGGAGCCGCTCTCAAAACACCAAAACCTTGTGGTCCGACTTGCAAAATATCCAATGCGAAAATAGGCAATAGCGCTACTGCTCCACCAAACAAAACAGCGGTCATATCTAAGGTCAAGGCACCAAGAATCGTTTTGTTATTGAATACAAATTTCACTCCTTCTTTTAGACTTTCTAAAACAGGTTCGCCAATTTTTGGATTTAAAATGGGTTTCTTTTCAATGAATGTAAGGCCTATTAAAGCCGCAAAAGCAAAAGCTACCACTAGTGCTAATGACCAATGTACTCCTATGAAAGTAATCGAAAACCCTGCAACCGCAGGACCAATAACCGAACCTACTTGCCAAACCGAACTACTCCAAGTAGCGGCATTAGAATAAGCTTGTTTGGGTACGATTAAGGCTAAAAGCGAGAAAATCGTTGGTCCTAAAAAAGAACGTACAATACCACCTAGAAAAACAAAAAAATATACGAGATAGAGTAGGGTAGTTGTTTGGAAATGTGCAGAAAGGGAGGGCAATGTTAAGCAAAACAATCCCGAACTTATAAAAAGAAAGCCAAAAATACATTTAATGAGCATGCCTTTTTTCTCCTTTTGATCAACAATATGCCCCGCAAATAACGCCATAGCTACTGCTGGAATAATTTCCATTAAGCCAATAATTCCCAATGATAAAGCGCTTTTGGTGATGCGATACACTTCCCATTCTATGATGATGAATTGCATGGACCAAGCAAAAACCATAGCAAAACGGATCAGTAAAAAAATATTAAATTCTTTAAATCGAAGGGCTTGATAAGGGTCGTTTTTTGTTTTCATTTTTAGTTTCTAATGTCTTTCAATCGCAATTGTAATTCTATTTTGTCGTTCCATTCGTTTTCGTCTATGCAATAGGCCGCTTCGAACGGTTGTTTGTTTTTTACTATTTCATGTTTGTTCCCTAATCCAAAACCAATTGCTGGAATTCCCTCCGAATTATTTTGGCGCACAAATAGTTTCAGATGTTCTTGTTCTTTTCCCATAGGTTTTCCATAACCAGTATCAAAGACATTGTTGGAAACAAAAACGGGCGTCATATTTTGAGGACCACAAGGCTCAAATTGTTTTAGAATGCGTGTAAATTTAGGGGTAATTTCTTCAAAACGAACAACAGCATCGATAGAAAGTTCGGGTTGTAGTAATTCGGGGGCTATGGTTTCTTGCACTACTTTTTCAAAGGCTTCTTTGAAAGCAGCATAATTTTCAGGCTTTAAAGTCATTCCTGCAGCATACATGTGTCCTCCAAATTGTTCCAAATGTTCCGCGCAAGCTTCGAGCGCATTGTACACATCAAATCCTTTTACCGAACGGGCAGATGCGGCGTATTTATCGCCACTTTTGGTAAAGACTAAGGTGGGACGATAATAGGTTTCTATCAATCGAGAAGCCACAATTCCAATCACGCCTTTGTGCCAAGTTTCTTGAAAAACTACCGAAGTAAATCGGTTTTGTTCGCCATTTTCTTCAATTTGTTTCAGCGCTTCTTTTGTAATTTGTTGGTCCAAATCTTTGCGTTCAGCATTATAGTCTTCAATTTCAGAGGCAAACTGCTGGGCTTGTTCAAAATCAAATTCGGTCAACAATTCTACGGCATGATTTCCATGTTTGATGCGACCCGCCGCGTTAATTCTCGGCGCAATAATAAAAACCACATCCGTAATATCGAGCGTTTTTTTCTTAAGTTGATGCGTCATCGCCTTAATTCCAGGACGAGGGTCGCTATTAATTACTTGCAGTCCAAAATAAGCCAAAACCCTATTCTCTCCAGTCATCGGAACAATATCAGCAGCAATAGCAGTTGCCACCAAGTCAAGATACGGAATCAAATCATCAATGGTTTGGTTACGGTTTGCCGCCAATGCTTGAATGAGTTTAAAACCAATGCCACAACCGCACAATTCGTCATACGGATAGTCGCAATCTTCTCGTTTTGGGTCCAAAATCGCTACAGCATCAGGTAAGTTGTCACCCGGACGGTGGTGATCTCCAATGATAAAATCGATGTTTTTTTCTTTAGCATACGCCACGTGATCTATAGATTTTATGCCACAATCTAGCGCTATAATTAGCGAAAAACCATTGTCATCGGCAAAATCAATTCCTTTAAACGATACCCCGTAGCCTTCATCATACCGATCGGGAATATACGTCGCAACTTTGGGGTAAAAACTTTTCAAATAGCCCGAAACCAAAGAAACAGCGGTTGTTCCATCCACATCATAATCTCCAAAAACCAAAATATTTTCCTTGTTTTCTATCGCTTTTTCAAGCCTTGCCACCGCTTTGTCCATATCTTTCATCAAATACGGGTCATGCAAATCGTTTAATGAGGGGCGAAAAAATTGTCGGGCTTCCACAAATGAAGTGATGCCTCTTTGCAGTAATAATGAGGCAATCGTTCTAGAAACTTGTAAGGTTGTTGCTAATTCATCTAGTTTTTCTTCTTCAGGTTTGGGTTTGAGTGTCCAACGCATGCTGTTTTAGGTTTTGTATATTGTTAATTAGGCGTATAATTTATTTTTTTAGGAACCAAAGCAAAAGGCTTTTCAGGAAACACGGGTCCCGCTATCCGCTATATCTTTGTTTTTTTAAAGAAAAAAAACAAAGGATGCCGCTGCTATCGGGGTTAAAGAGCCACAAATTGCCTTTTGTTGGCGTTTTAAAATGGTCTTTAGACTATATTTTAGAACTATTTTTGTTATCTATAAATAACATTTTTTTCTAAAATCGTTATCTGTAAATAACAATTATTGTTGTTTTAATGTCAGTGGCTCTCCATAAAAAGCGATGCCATCCCAACCTGTTTTCATAAAATTACGAATGTTTTGATGGTCTGTTCCTTCTGGATTTTTCAAGACGTCTTCAGTATAATACGCTCCAAAACAAGCTAATATAGCTTCTGGAGACAATTGCTGTAATTCAGCAAAAGCAAATAATTTGCAAGAGCCGTTGTTCTCGTTTGCTGCATTGTGTTGCAAACCATTCTCAAAAGCGGTGGGTTCAAAATCATAATTGGCTTCAATAACAGCGATAGTTTCTTGAAAGGTAATCTCGTTTGGGGTGTTTTTTACTTTTTCTAAAAATGCAATTAGGCTCATATTTTCTATTTTAGTGTTCTTCTGAAAATTTACTCTTTTTGGTTTCTTTGGTTATCGGTTTTCCGGCAAGAACCACTACGATTTCGCCTCTAGGTGCAGTTTTTTCAAAGTGAGCCAGCACTTCTTTTACCGTTCCGCGAACATTTTCTTCATGCATTTTAGATAATTCTCTCGATACACAAACAGGACGGTCTTCGCCAAAATAAGTAACAAATTCACTCAAAGTCTTTACTAATTTGTGAGGAGAAACATAAAGAATCATGGTTCTCGTTTCTTCGGCCAAAGCCAAATAACGGGTTTGCCTTCCTTTTTTGTCAGGTAAAAAGCCCTCAAATACAAATTTGTCATTCGGTAAACCACTATTGACTAAAGCGGGTACAAATGCGGTAGCTCCGGGTAAACATTCTACGGCAATACCGTTTTCTATGCAAGCTCTAGTGATCAAGAAACCTGGATCCGAAATAGCTGGCGTTCCAGCATCCGAAATCAAAGCGATGGTTTCGCCTCCCTGCAATCGAGCCAATATGTTTTCGATAGTTTTGTGCTCATTGTGCATGTGATGGCTGTGCATGTGCGTACTAATTTCAAAATGCTTGAGCAATTTGCCACTGGTTCGGGTGTCCTCGGCCAAAATCAAATCGGCTTCTTTGAGAATGCGAATCGCTCGAAACGTCATGTCTTCGAGGTTGCCTATTGGAGTGGGTACGATATATAGTTTAGACATATTTTAAAAAGTTAAAACACGAAATTCGCAAGAATACGAAGTTCGTGTTTGATAATTGGGTAGTAAATTAACTAGTGAAAGGAACCAATTAGAGGAATTTTTTTTCTACAATTTCCATGAATCGATTGGCATAATCGTCTTTGCCTTCCCAATTGTTGTACTCTGGTTTTATCATTTCGTCAATAAACGTTTTGGTTTCATAGAAATTATTAAAACTATTTAACTGGCTCAAAACACGGTTGTAATCTTCATTGCTATTATTAAAAAGATGTTTTACAAAACCTATGCGATCATTCAGGTCAATTGAAATTCCTTTGGCTAGTTTGTCATTCAATGATTTGGGTTTGTCTTCTTTTTCTTCAGTGAGCGTTTCAACTTTATCAAAAGCCAAATCAAAAGCTGAGACTGTATTGGTTTTGCTAGTTTCAGTACTGTCCACTTTTATGAATTGTGTTTCGGTATAGTTTGCGCCTAATAAATCTTCAAAAGAAATTTGTACCACTTCTTTTTTGGGTGTTGTTTCTTCAATTGTTGTTGCGATTGCTTCTGGAGCCGAAGCAGTTTCTTCAAAAACGGGAACAAAGGCTGTTGGGATTTCTTCTTCTTCTATGGGTTCTGGTTCGCTTGTTATGGCTTCCAAAATACTGTCTTCGGGATCGATATTGTCAAGAATTTTATCTACTGTCGAAGCTGTTTCGATAATTACATCTTTATTTTTATCGATAACGTTAGTTGCTACTTCAGTTGGAAGTATTTCGGCTTTGATCTCTGGTAAATCAAAAGCTTTCTCTATTGCTGCTTCTATTGCTGCCTGACCTATGGTTGGTTTGATATCTCCTAGATTTTCTTCGACAAACTTTAAAATCGCCAGTTTTTCGTATAGTTTTTGGGTTTCTAAGAACAGCACATTCACATCCGATTTGTTTTTAAGTTGTAGAATTCTGTGCGCAATGCTAACTAAATCAGCCTCCAATCTT
>CAUPCW010000069.1:0-17582 GCA_963509895.1 uncultured Flavobacterium sp. | reverse complement strand
TTACTATAAATGTTGTTTTATCAATAATTTTTTATGATTTTTGATTGCTATTTATAAAAGGATCGAAAGAATTATGAGAGAAAATGACATGCTAGAAAAAGAAGAAATTTACTCTAAAGTGCTTCGCGCTGGAAGAAGAACCTATTTCTTTGATGTAAGAGCCACTAAGGCTGATGATTACTACATTACCATTACCGAAAGCAAAAAATTTACCGAAGAAGATGGCTCTTTCCACTTTAAAAAACACAAGATATACTTGTATAAAGAGGATTTTACTGCTTTCGAAGAAATTTTAAGCGACATGACTTCTTACATTTTAAACCACAAAGGAGAAGAAGTAATCTCGGAAAGACACCAAAAAGATTTCAAAAGAGAATTCTCAAACGAAACAGTAGAAATCGAAAATACGCCAAAAGTATCTAGTTTTACTGATATCGATTTTGATGACATCTAAAATCAATTAACATTTACCTAAGTCCAAAAGTCAACTGATTTTTGGACTTTTTTTTTGGAGCACAAGCCCTTACTATCCCTCACGTCTCCTCCTGCGGTACGCTATATCTTGCTGAGGCTCCAAAAAACGAGCCCCAGCAAGGATGCCGCTTCCATCAGGGCTAAAAATCACGTCTCTTTTTCATAACATCCTGCTATAAAAGTTGAAAAATCAATATATTTATGGAGTAAAAAACAATCCATGAAAACCACCTATTTCGCCCTTCTACTATTACTCATAAGTCCTATTCTTTGGGGACAAAAAACAGAATATAATCAAGAAAACAACATTCCTTATTACAACGAAGCTGTTGCATCAACCGACCCATACATCAAAGAGCGTTGCGTTTTAGATATTTATTATCCCAAAAACAGCAAAGGATTTGCTACCATCATTTGGTTTCACGGAGGAGGATTATCAGCAGGAAACAAAGAAATTTTATCTGGATTAAAAGAAAAAGGTTTCGCCATTATTGGGGTAAACTACCGACTTTCTCCTAAGGTAAAAGTAAAAAACTGTATCGAAGATGCCGCTGCCGCAGTAGCATGGACCTTTAAGAACATCACAAAATATGGTGGTGATTCCTCTTTACTATTTGTGTCGGGTCATTCTGCTGGCGGCTATCTCGGAATGATGATTGGACTCGATAAAAAATGGCTACAATCTTATGCCATCGATGCCAATACCCTTGCAGGACTTATCCCTTTAAGCGGACAAGCCATTACTCATTTTGAAATCAGAAAAGAAAGAGGTATTCCCGACACACAACCCATAATTGATAAATTCGCACCTTTGTTTCACGTTCGAGCTGATGCACCACCTTTATTATTAATCACCGGAGATCGCGAACTCGAACTTTTGGGGCGTTACGAAGAAAATGCCTATTTGATGCGCATGATGAAAATCAAAGGGCATCCATCGACCACACTTTATGAATTAGAAGGATTTGACCACGGAATGGTAGAACCCGCACTTCCGCTATTAATCAAAGAAGTAAAAAGAATAACAGCATTAAAAAAGAAATTATAATGACACCAAAACTCCTCATTATCCCTGGATTAGGTGACTCAGGCGTGGGTCATTGGCAAAACTTTTGGTTAGATCATTTTCCATATACCACCAAAGTGACCCAAGACAACTGGGATGAGCCTTTACTCAACGATTGGCTCGAACGTTTAGACGAAACCATTCAAACCATTCAAGAACCTATCATTTTGGTAGCGCATAGTTTAGCCACCATCTTAGTGGCTCATTGGGCTAAAAAACAGCAAAACACGCACATCATAGGAGCGCTTTTGGTGGCACCTGCTGATGTTGACTCCCAAGAACATACCCCAGAATGCACATGGGATTTTGCCCCAATTCCTTTACATCTACTGCCGTTTCCGTCAATTGTAGTTGGAAGTGAAAACGACCCTTACATGACTTTGGAAAGAGCACAAGAATTAGCCAAAAACTGGGGAAGTGACTTCATAAACATTGGAAAAAAAGGGCATATCAATTCCGAAATGAATCTAGGTCTTTGGGAAGAAGGACAAGCAATTTTGAAGCTTTTAATCCAAAAGATAAACTAAGCGATTCTTAATCCGTTTTCTACCTTAAAATCAGGCGACAACAAAACTACATCGCCCTGCTCGCCTACCGCGCCAAGCACCAAACATTCACTCATAAATTTACCTATTTGCTTCTTTGGAAAATTTACCACTGCTACAATTTGTCGGTGTACTAATTCTTCTTTAGTATAACGGTTAGTAATCTGAGCCGAAGATTTACGGATACCTAGGAGCGCACCAAAATCAATTGTGAGTTGATACGCAGGTTTTCTGGCTTCAGGAAAATCATTAACTTCTAGAATGGTTCCTACACACATCTTTACTCTTTCAAACTCTTCCCAACTTAAAGGAGCTTCATTTTCTGTACTCATAGAATTGCTATTTAGTTTCTATTCAATACTACAAAAAAAATCCCAAAACAGCTAATTAGTCTGTTTTGGGATTTATAAATTGATCAATACTTTTTTATTTTACGTCCATTAATTCTACATCAAAAATCAAAGTCGCGTGTGGTGGAATCACTCCTCCTGCTCCACTTGGGCCATAAGCCAAATCTGATGGGATTACAAAACGGGCTTTATCACCCACTTGCAACAAAGCAATACCTTCGTCCCATCCTTCAATCACTTGACCTTGTCCTAAACGAAATTCGATTGGTTTTTTTCTTGGGTAAGAAGAATCAAATACTTTTCCGGTTTCGAGAGACCCCTCATAATGTACAGCAACCGTTTTTCCGTTTTCTGCTTTTTTCCCAGAACCTCTTTGGATAAATTGATAACGTAACCCACTTTCTGTTTTTTCAAAACCAGCAGCCAATTGTTCCATTTTTGCTTCTGCTTCTGCTTTAAGTGCCGCCTCCTTTTTCATTCTAGCACCTCTCAAACTGATAAAAGCTTCAATCGCATTCCAGTTTTTAGCTTCATCACCCACACGAATAATTTCTAAAGTCTCCAACTGGTCACCTTGTGCAACTGCATCAACTACCTCTTGTCCTTCGATTACGTGACCAAAAACAGTGTGTTTGTTATCTAACCAACTTGTTGGAACATGAGTAATAAAAAACTGTGATCCGTTCGTTCCAGCTCCAGCATTAGCCATAGACAAAACCCCTGGACGATCATGTTTCAATGTAGGATGAAACTCATCATCAAATTTATAACCTGGATCTCCTGTACCCGTTCCTTGAGGGCAACCTCCTTGGATCATAAAATCAGGAATTACTCTGTGAAAAGACAAACCATCATAGTATTTAACCCCTTGAGGTTTTACTTTGTTTTCCATATTTCCTTCTGCCAAAGCCACGAAATTTCCAACAGTTCCTGGAGTCAAATCGTGAGTCAATTTTACCAAAATCGATCCTTTAGAGGTATTGAATTTAGCGTATATTCCGTTTTCCATGATAAATTATTTTTTATTGAGGCGCAAATTTACGAAAATAAATGCGATATCGATTTTTGCTTATTATTAATTTTAAGTCACCTAAATTTGAAATTAAGTAGTACAGAAAATTGTTTTTTTTAAACACAAAACAATTACCCGCTCAAACAAAACCAGTTCTTCTCGACTTCCATAGCATTGCATCTATATTCAAACAGAATTCGAAGAAATAAGCTTATGTTTTTAGCAGTTTAACACAAAAAACATAAATGAATAGATTCCTTAATGTATTGTTAATTTTAAAATCGGCATGGAATATTTACGACTAATCCTTTTTTTCTATAAAAAAAAATTAATTGTATAATTAACACTTCATCTAATTATATATTTAATCAAATAATGTTAAAAAAGCGACCAAATATCCATACAAAATCATTTAGCCAACATTAAAATATGATAACTTGGCATTCATGTTAATTTAATGATGACCCATTTTCTTTGCTTCAAATTTAAAAAAAGCTGAAATGAAGAAAATTAATTACTTGTTAGTTGCATTTTTTATGGTTTTTTGTTCTACATCGTGGTCACAAAATAAAATAAAAGGTGTTGTATTAGATGAATCCAACTTTCCTTTAGCGGGAGTAAATATTACAGTAAAAGCTAAGAAAATTGCAGTCAGCTCAGATTTTGATGGGCATTTTTCAATAGAAGTTTCTATTGGTGAAGTGATTGAGTTTAGCTATTTGGGCATGAAAAATCAACAAAAAATAATTGTTGATAAAGATGACTTAAAAATAATATTAAAGTCTGATGATAATCAACTAAAAGATGTGGTCGTTATCGGTTATGGAACTGCGAAAAAGAAGGACATTACAGGTGCGGTTACCTCTGTAAAAAAAGAAGAATTTAATAAAGGGATTGTTACTTCACCTGAGCAATTAATTCAAGGAAAAGTTTCGGGGGTAAATATTACCTCAGCAAGTGGTGAACCAGGAAGTACGCAAACAATAAGTATACGTGGTCAAGGTGGGATT
Organism: uncultured Flavobacterium sp.; assembly: GCA_963509895.1. Taxonomy (GTDB): domain Bacteria; phylum Bacteroidota; class Bacteroidia; order Flavobacteriales; family Flavobacteriaceae; genus Flavobacterium. The sequence goes on along the minus strand of CAUPCW010000069.1, from coordinate 13,125 downwards.
AGAACAGGAAACGCTCCACTTTTTGTGATTGATGGTTTTGCTATTGACAACTCTACTACGGGTGGCGCAACCAATCCTTTGAGTTTTATCAATGCAGACGACATTGAGTCTATTGACGTGTTGAAAGATGCCTCTGCTACTGCAATTTATGGTTCAAGAGGAGCTAATGGAGTGGTTATTGTCACTACAAAACGAGGAAAATCAGGCAAATCACAAATTTCATTCTCCACTAGTATGGCTAGCTCAACTATTGCCAGAGAATTGCCTGTATTTGGTGCAGATGAGTTTAGAAAACAAGTAGTAGCATTAGGCGGTGCTTTAACTGATTTGGGGGGGAATACCAATTGGCAGAAAGAAATTACTCGTTTGGCTATAACGCAAAATCATAATTTCACCATGAATGGTGGGACAGACAACCTAACGTATTACGCCTCTATTGGCGCCTTAAACCAAGAAGGAATTATCAGAAATAATAATTTAAAACGCGTTACTGGTAGAATTAACTTAACACAAAAAGCCTTAAATGGAAAATTGAAAATTGATTATAATTTAAACGTAACCAATTCCCTTTCTGACCGTCCAAATATCGAAACGCTAATAGGTAGTGCAATAAGTTTAAACCCTACTTATTCAGCTAAAGATCTAGCGGGCAATCCTACTGTTTTTTCCGATGTAGAAAATCCACTAATTACATTAAAATTATACAGTGATAAAACGGAGACCAATCGTATCATAGCCAATATTTCTCCCTCTTACGAAATCATTAAAGGTCTTACTTATAAATTAAATTTTGGTATTGATAGATCGAATGCTGACCAAGACATTCAAAATATGCCAAGTACAATTCCTTTCAAAGAAGGCCGATTGGATGCTTACTATTTTAAAAACAACAATCGTTTGATTGAGAACTACTTAACCTACACTAAGGATTTTGGAATTCATAATGTATCGGCAATGGCTGGACATTCGTATCAAAAAAATTACATCCAAACACGTAATTGGAGCATTAATAAATTTACTGATAACGGAATCGAACCTATATACAATCCAGGTTTAGGACAAGATTTAACATTTACGAATAATCGTCCCGGTGGCTCTGCAACTATTAACGAATTACAGTCTTATTTTGGTAGAATTGGATATAATTACAATCAAAAGTATTTGCTAACCGCTACCTTTCGAGCTGATGGCTCATCTAAATTTGGTGACAACAACAAATATGGATACTTTCCTTCATTTGCCGCAGGTTGGGTAATCTCAGAAGAAAAATTCATGAAAGAAACCCCTTTTAGCAATCTAAAGCTAAGAGCTGGTTGGGGACAAACAGGTAATCAAGAAATCCCTTCAAAAATTACTCAAAGTTCTTCAACAGTATCGGTATCATCAGGCACCAGCTATCCATTAGACCCTTCTACTACTTATTATGGAGGTGCTACCTATGCTCGTTTAGCCAATCCTAATATCCAATGGGAAGTTTCTACACAATCAAATATTGGTTTGGATTTTGGTCTTTTTGATGATGCCTTAACAGGAACTATAGATTATTTCAACAAAGAAACTAGCAAAATTTTAATGAAAGTTGTTCCTGCTGACCCTATTAAGCCCGCAACCACGTATTGGACAAATGTTGAAGACATGACTATTACCAATAAAGGTTTAGAGATAGCTCTTGATTATAAACATAAATTCGAAAACGGTCTTTCTATAGGAATCGGAGGAAATATGAGTTTTATTGACAATAAAATCAAAAATCTTCCTTACACTATTCTTACAACTGGAACAGCTTCAGGTAGTGGTTTGTCTTCTGCCTCGATAAATGGCTACATGAGCGGACAACCTATTGGAACTTTTTACTTAAAAGAATTCATAGGCATTGACGAAACCACAGGATTAAGTACATACAGAGATACGAATAATGATGGTATTGTCAATGACTCCGATAGAATTATTGCGGGGAGCGCATTGCCTGACAAATTATATAATTTCTATGGAAATCTAGGATACAAAGGTTTTGACTTGAGCTTTACCTTTAATGGTGTTTCTGGAAACAAAATATATGATAATACAGCCAACTCTAATTTTTATAGAGCAAAATTAGTTAAATCAGTAAATACTACAGCTGCTGCTACAGAGTATCCTAAAGAATCTAATACCAACCCAGCCTCAGTTTCTACCCGTTATTTAAAAGATGGTGCTTACCTAAGATTAAATAATTTATCATTAGGATATAACTTTGACATGAATGCCATCGGTTTATCTAATTGGGTAAAAACCCTTCGATTCTCAATAACAGGACAAAACTTATTCGTAATTACCAAATATGATGGCTATGATCCTGAAGTAAACACTGACAGAAGTTCAGATGGAATCTCTTCTTATGGGATTGATTATTTAAGTTATCCAAAAGCAAGAACGATTCTTTTAGGATTAAATGTTTCTCTTTAATTCCTCGAAATTATTTTAATAAAAGTCAAATACAATATGACTTTAAAATAACCTTAAAAAAAAACACAATGAAAAATAGATTTATAAAAGTAGCGCTATGCTCACTGATTCTTTTTCAAGTAGGATGTAGTGACCTCGATGAACAAATTCTAGACGAATCCTTAAACGGAAGTGTACCAGAAGCAGTAGCCGCTGAAGCAAGCCTAGTTCCTGCTTATGCAGTAATGGCTGATTTGTTTTTGCATACTAGATATTTTGCCCTTCAGGAAATAGCAACAGACGAAGCTATATTACCGTATCGTGGTGGTACTGACTGGGGAGACAATGGAATATATATCGACCTACATCGTCATACACTTACCAGTTCACATGTGCCTGTAAAAGAAACTTGGGATGCTATCACCAAAGGAATTGCAAGATCTAATGCAGCTGTGAGTGAACTAGCTGCTATGCAAACTAAAAACACAAAAGCAAGTCTCTATCTAGCCGAAGCGAAAGGTATAAGGGCCTATTATTCTATGCTAGCACTTGATCTATTCGGCTTAGTGTTTGTAAAAGAAGACCTTACTGCTAATTCTAAAATAATTCGTGGTAGCGAAGCTGTCAATTATATAAAAAACGAGTTGGTAGGAATTGAAAATCAAGTAGCAACAACAACTGGACCTGGCAGAATAACACAGGCAACCGTTTGGGGGTTGTTGGCTCGTTTGCACCTAAACGCGGCAGTTTACAGTACTCCTTATGCAACTACTTTTGATTTTAAATCAGAGGATATGGACAAAGTGATTGAATACACAAGCAAAATCACTCAATCCGGACAATACCAGCTTTCACCTGAATACTTTGCGATTTTTGATGATGAAAACCATACCAACAAAGAACTAATTTTTGCTGTTGACCAACGCGCCGAATTAAATGGACACAATCGTTTGGCTTATTTTTCTCTATCAGGAGACATGTTTCCATTGCCAGCCTATGTGAACGCCAATGGTACAGATGGTCCTGCCATTACCCCTGACTATTACAATACTTGGATTAATGCCTACGGAACAACTGATCCAGCAACTGTAGATGCTCGCTTCTTTAAACAAAATCTAGTTATTCCAGCTGATTCTTGCATAACAGCAAGCCAATTCAAAATAAACAGAGGATTCCTAAGAGGTCAACAATATGGTTTGATTACCACTGCGAAAGGACAACCATTTCAAAGATGCGCTGATGGAATTGGTTACAAAATCAGTAAACTAAGAAACATCACACGATCAGACAAAAAAAGATTAGTAAATCACACTTTAAATGTTGATTTCACCACCACAGGAAGCGGTTATAGTAACGGTTATAGAGTTTTGAAATATGAGTTCTCTAAAAAATCAGATACAGGAAGAAACAAAGGAGATGCTGATATTTCATTATTGCGTTTAGCCGATGTTTATTTGATGAGAGCCGAAGCTAAATTGCGAAAAAACAATGATATTGGAGGAGCTTTGGCCGATTTAAATACAGTAAGAGCTGCAAGAACAGCTAGAGCTGGATTAACCCCTCCAGCACTAACTAGTATTTCATTGGACATTCTTTACAGAGAAAGAGGATTTGAATTTTACTGGGAAATGTTACGTCGTACAGACATGATTCGTTTTGGCAAATATGAAGGTACTTGGACAGAAAAAACAGATACTGATGTCAAAAAACGCTTGTTCCCAATTCCTCAAAGTGCTATTGATGGTGCTTCATCAGAACCAGGATACCTAAAACAAAATGATGGGTATTAACTTTTAAACAAAAAATCCTAACAAGAACTATTCTGCCTACATGAAGCAGAATAGTTTTTTTTGTAAAAATTAAACTATGAAAAATACACGTTCACCTTTTTATGTCTTTGTAGCAACAATTTTACTAGTCCTATTTAGCCATCCTTTATTGGCTCAAAAAAAACATAAAAAAAACGAAGAACCCTTGAGTATCATTTTTATGATTGGTGATGGAATGGGGTTAGCTCAGGTTTCATCTGCCTTTTACTTCAACGATAGCGTCCCTAATTTTAGTCAATTTAAAACCTTGGGGTTGAGTAAAACGTCTTGTACTTCGCATAAAATCACAGATTCGGCTGCTGGTGCAACCGCTTTTTCTATTGGACAAAAAACATTCAAAAGAGCCATTGGCCTGACAAAAGATACCCTCAGCGCCGAAACAATTTTAGAAACCTTGTCCAATCGCGGATACAAAACAGGATTGGTCTGTTTAACAGCTATTACCCACGCTACACCTGCTAGTTTTTATGCCCACGAAAATGATAGAGATGCTAATGATAATATCGCTTTGCACTTATTAAATGAAAAAGTTGATTTCTTCTCTGGTGGTGGACTTAAATTTTTTAACAAAAGAAAAGATGGTCGGGATTTGATCCAAGAATTAGAAAACAAAAATTACAAAATTCATACTCAGCAAGAACCATTTGATCCCTCCAAAAAAAATGGTTATCTCCTAGCCGATGAAGGAATTCCATCAAAAATTGAAGGCAGAAAAGCTTATTTGCAAGAAGCTACACAATTGAGTTTGGATTATCTTGATGCCCAAAAGAAACCTTTTTTCTTGATGGTTGAGGGATCTTATATTGATTGGGGCGGCCATGATAAAAATGCTGATTTGATGATACAAGAAGTTTTGGATTTTGACAAAACCATAGGTGTGGTTTTACAATACATCAAAAAACATCCCAATACTTTATTAGTTATTACCGCCGATCACGAAACAGGTGGGGCAAGTTTGGACAAATTTTACGAAAAAAATCCAATCACTGGAAAAGAGGAAGAAGTTCCATCGAAAGTGGCAGTTAACTTTAGTTCCAATCAACACACCACTATTCTTGTTCCTGTTTTTGCAAAAGGAAAATCAGAAGAACTCTTTTCAGGCATTTATGAAAACAACGAGATTTATCACAAGATGATGCAAGCTCTAAACATCAACACTATTCAATTGAAAAAAAACTAAAACTATGTACAAAAAAAATAGGCTATTTTTTTTATCCTTTATCATCATTCACTTTGTTGCAGTAGCACAATCAAAGAAGAATATCACAATTCATTCTCACAACGACTATGAACAAAACGTTCCTTTTTGGAACGCCTTCAATACTGATTTAAATTCAATTGAAGTGGATGTATTTCTCAAAGACGACATCTTGTATGTTTGCCATGAACCTAACAAAATTAAAAAAGAAAGAACATTAGAAAGCCTTTACTTACTACCTTTAGAACAAGCAATTGATCTACAACTAGGGCATCTATACAACTTTCAATTACTTATCGACATAAAATCTGAGGCCAATACCACTCTGGACAAAATTGTAAAATTGCTACAAAAACACCCTAAATTAATTCAAAATAAGAATATCACTTTTGTCATTTCTGGCAACCAACCTGAAGCAGAAAAATACAACAGTTATCCCGAATATATTAAGTTTGATTACCAAAAAGAAAATCAATTAACGGCAAAACAATGGGAAAAAGTGGCTTTGATAAGCAGCAATTTTAAAAAAATATCCGATTGGAGCGGAAAAGGCAAACTGCCAATTGAAGAATGTAATCTTGTACAAAATCTAGTAAACAAAGCTCATAGTCATGGAAAACCATTTCGTTTTTGGGGAACTCCAGATTACAAAAGAGCTTGGAAAACCTTTATCGATTTAGGAGTAGATATTATAAATACAGATCTACCTTATGAATCTTCAAAATATATTCGATCCCTATCAGAAAGAGTTTTTCATAACACTCAAATTTCAGAAATATATACCCCAACTTTTGCTTCGGATAAAAAAAACACCGAAGTAAAAAATGTTATTTTGCTAATTGGAGATGGTAATGGATTATCTCAAATCTCATCTGCAGTTTTAGCCAATGGTGGAAAGCTAACTTTAACACAATTACAATCCATTGGATTTATAAAAACACAATCATCTGATGACTTTACCACCGATTCTGCTGCCGGTGCTACTGCTTTCTCTACAGGTCAAAAAACCTATAATCGTGCGATAGGATTAGATGCTAATCAAAATTTCATTCCAAATATTACTGAATTTTTATCCAAAAAAGGGTTTAACACGGGCTGCATTACCACAGACGAAATAATTGGTGCAACACCTGCTGCTTTTTACGCACATCAAAAAGATAGAGGAATGAATAATGAGATAGCTGCTGATCTTTTGAAAAGCAACTTATCTTTATTTGTAGGTGGCGGTGGTAAATATTTTGATAAAAACGTTTTAGAAAAAGTTTTTACATTACCACAAAAAGTAGATGATATTGCAAACGTCACAAGTCAACGCATTGGCTTCTTTCTCGCTCAAGGTGGTGTAAATGGTGTTATAAATGGTCGGGACGACGTATTAGCAAAGGCAACAAAAAATGGCCTTGCGTTTTTACAAAAGAAAAACAAACCTTTCTTTATAATGGTCGAAGGAGCTCAAATAGATTCATATGGCCATCATAACAATGTGGGAGGAATTGTTTTAGAAGGCATTGATTTTGATAAAGCTATTACAGAAGCAATTAAATTTGCTGATGCTACAGCTAATACCTTAGTTATTATTACTGCAGATCATGAAACCTCTGGATTTAGTATTCCAGATGGGAATTTAAAAAACAAGGTAATTGAAGGTGACTTTACATCATTCGATCATACAGCAACCATGATTCCTGTTTTTGCCTATGGACCACAATCACAACTCTTCACTGGTGTGTATGAAAACAACGAAATTTACAGCAAAATAATAAAAGCATTAGGAGTAGATAAAACGAATTAAATCGATCCTTGTTTGCATTTCCAATAGTTGTGGTACAAAAAGTAAATTGCTTTTGTACCACAATTTTTTTAGCAAATCTTCTATAATTTTTTCATTACTGTTAAAAAAAAATAGATAAGTAATACCGTTTACCTATTACTCTATGTTGCTACAACAAACATGAAAGATATTTAGAGTAATCCATTACTATCGATAGAAAAGATAATTATTGGTTCATAAAATCTTCACGCATGGGACTAAAAACATCAACCAGAAGTCCTGCCTCTAAACAAACTACGCCGTGAATAGCATGCGGCGGAATGTAAAAACTATCGCCAGCCTGTAACGTTTGGGTTTCACCATCAATAGTTACCTCAAAAATTCCTTCTGCAATATAAGTAACCTGAGTATGGTAGTGTTCGTGTAGTACGCCTACCGCTCCTTTTTCAAATTGTACATTCACGAGCATTACCCGTTCGTCATACGCCATAATCTGACGTTGAATTCCAATCCCTACATTTTTCCATTCTTGTTCTTTGGCTAAAAGAAACTTTGCACTAGTTTTTGACGGCTTCATTTTTACTTTAGGATATCTTGCTTTTGAGTTCTTGCTTTCCCATCGGCAGAAATCGCAAAACTAGAACTACGTGTTAGCGTTTTAATATAGGTCGTTTTTCTAAATCGTAAAGCGCTCCAATCTTCATCAACAGCAACCATACGCACCGGTTCAAAACCAAAACTGCCCAATACTGCCCAACCATTATCCCGATTGAATTCACATTTGTATTTTTTGGAGGATCCTTTTGGATAACAGAACCAAACGATAGCATCTCCGCTAATTTTTGGAAAAAGTGTCGTAATCGCTGTTTCTATTTCTTGCAATTTTGTGACAAAAACCATAAGAAAATCAATAGAATCAATTTCACTTTCGTTGATATAAAAAATAGTTTCGCTTGCCATTACCTCTTTTTCTGACACAAAAGATGCTGGGCCATTCAGAACTAAAATTGCTTTATGATTTTTAAAATTTAATTTTTTGAATAATGGGGTCATTTGAAAGTATTCTGTTTTGAGCTATATTATTGTATCGAGTGAAAACCGATTGTATTGCCTTCGGTATCAGAAGCTAATCCACAAAAACCATGTTCCCCAATGGCAAACTTTGGCGCAACGACTTTGCCTCCAGCTGCTTCTACTCTGCTTAATTCTTCTGCACAATCTTGACAAGCAAAATACACTAAAGTTCCATTAGCACTTGGTTTACCCATTTCATGTTGTACAAGTGCTCCAGAAGAATTTGGCGCACCTTCTACCCAAGGAAAAGCAACCATTTGGCCAGAATGTCCTTCAGGCATTGGCATTGGCATCATCGATTCTCCTAAAACAGTTTCATAAAATTTTCTAGCTCTATCCATATCCTCAACATAGATTTCGAACCAAGTTACTGCATTTACTGTTCTCATAGCATTATAATTTTAGATTAAAAATTTCTTTGAAACTCTATTATGATTTTCCTTTTGAGACTATATAATTCTTGACAAATACTTCAAAAGTAGGCAAGTTTTTATCTTCATATACCATTATAAATTGCTTGAATTGCATGTATCCATAAGTATACGGATTTTGAGAAGCTTGCTGATAATTAGCCTTAAAATAAGCTTCTATAGTCATTCCTTCAGGCACAGGATTGGGTAATTTTGCCCACATTTTTTTGGCGTAGCGGTAACATTGCTCTAATTCTTTTTGCTTGCCCTGCTTTTTCCACCAAAGCATCGCAACAACATTTGCTAAATACTCACTTTCATAAGAGCCGAGCACATTCCCTTCTATCCTATGTTGCAAGGCATGTCCTAGCTCATGCGGCAAATAAAATCCGTTAAAAAACAATCCAAAAACTTCCTTACCCTCTACTTCTCCCCCAGCAACTTCATAGAAAAAAGCTTTTTGCTCGGGAATTACTTGCTCCCATAAAGGCAAATTAGCTGTTTTTTGTTTGCCATCATCATCATAATAAATAAGGTAAGGCGTGGTATTCAATCTAGTTTTCAGGGTTAAAACCAATGCGGGTTTGATTTTGGCTATGTCTTTAATAAAAGTAGATGAAATCTGATTGGCTTGTTTGACCAAAGCAGTCGAATCAGAGAAAGTGGAAAACCATTCTTTTTGTGCAAAAGCGGTAGGAGACAAAAAGAGTAAAACGACAATTAGAAATCCTTTTTTCATATTTTTCATATTTTAAAAAATGAATTTGGTTAGTGATACATATATTTTTCACAAAATACAACTATCTAAAAAACAACTGTTTAACAAAAATACAAAAGATTATTAATTACGCTAAAACATCGTCCAAATAATAAAAATTATTTTATCCGCATACGTTTGGGACCATACCAAAGCCAAAAACCAGTGATGGTAAAGACCAAAAGTGCCAAACCCATTAGGGTAGTGTATACCAATTTAAAAATACCGTTACTGGTTTGAAAATAAGCATCTAAATAGGAACCATCATGAATGTTTTCGACAAAATCAGCATTTCGACGTTCTAGATGAAGTAATGATCCAGTAGCTCCATCCAATTGAATGCCCCAATAGTCTTCTTCAAAAACAAACTTCACCATTCCCTTATCTGGACGAATATCAATTCTACTCAATGTTAAAGAAACATTAGGTGAAACTTCTTTTTGCAAATAATAACAGGCTTTTTGTCGTAAACTATCCACAGGAAGCCATTGCCTCAAATCGGTAGTGGTTCCTTTGTGAGAATCGGCTAATAGTAAACCTCCACTATTCTTTTTCCATCCTAAAAGCAATCCAGTAATGGATATAATGAAAAAGAAAATAAATAAAAAAGCGCCCGTGGTTCGGTGCACTTTTCTAAATACTCTCAATGTTTTGGCCTAACTTTTTCTTTTATTACTTTCGTTCATGGTTAGTGTTAGGTATTTTGACAAGTCTCAAAATGTATTTCACACATTGATTAAGTCACTAAAATAGCTATTTTAAAACATTCCCACGAAAAAAAAGCATTTCATTTATAAACTATTTTTTTTAATCAGAAAGTCGATTTTTATAAATCTTACCGTCTTTCATTATCAAAACAAAATTCTTTTCATAATCTGCCAATAACTTTAAGTCTTTTAGCGGATTACCCTCTATCAAAATCATATCAGCATAAGCTCCTTCTTCAATAACACCTAATTTCCCTTCACGATAAGGACTTCTTTTACCTGATAAAGCTAATAATTCCCCATTATCAGAAGTAATCATTTTCAACACTTCAAATGGTGTAAACCATTTTTGCATCATAGGAATAGTTGCCGTTTGCTTTTTATTTGCTTCGGGCATGAACAATAAATCTGTTCCCCAAGCTAGCTTAAGTTTGTATTTTTTTACAGATTTATAAATTCGTTCTGTTCCGGTTGCTACATCATATTTTTTTTGCTTTTGCTCACTATTAGCTTGTGGTGCTGTGGTACTATCTAAAGGTTGCATACTCAACCAGATTTGTTTTTCACCAATTATCTTAAGGGTTTCATCATCCAGCAAGTGCCCATGATCAATGCACTTAACTCCAGCTTCGATTGATTTCCTTACAGCTCTTGGTGTATACGCATGAACGGCAACATAAGTCCCCCAATCTTCAGCGGCCTCCACAGCGGCTTTTAATTCTTCGAGTGTAAATTGACTCACATCCAAAGGGTCAAAAACAGAAGAAACTCCACCTCCAGCTGTCAGTTTTATTTGAGAAGCACCTCGCTTTAAATTTTCGCGAACAGCCACCAAGACAGCTTCTTTACCATCGGCAATTGTAGCACCACCGATAGCTTCAGAATGATGCAAATTCCCTCCCAACGAAACAGGTCTTTCGTTCACAGTTCTAAAATCACCATGTCCTGAGGTTTGAGAAATAATAGAACCGCTAGGCCAAATCCTAGGGCCAGAAATCGTTCCGTCATCAATAGCCTTCTTTAAACCAAAACTTGGGCCACCTAGATCTCTAACTGATGTAAATCCGCGTAACAAAGTATTTCCTGCCTCGTGTCCAGCTTTTATAAATGCATAACCTGACTCACCCTCCATGAGATCCGCTAAAGTGTTAGCCGTCATTATGGTATGCCAATGTGCATCAATTAATCCAGGCATCAAGAATTTTCCTTTTCCATCAATGATTGTAGTCGCAGCACTTTTATTCGTTACAATGGGTGTTGTTGATATTTTACTAATTAGATTATTAACAATCAAAACGTTGCCAGTAATTGTTTTTTCGTCCTTACCATTAAATATTTGGACATTATTAATCAAGACTGTTTGTTGTGCCATCGCACAATAGGCAATCATAAAAAAGAAGGAAGTCATTATTGATTTCATATATCTGGATTTAAAAAATTAATGCATTGTTAAAATAAAAATACAAAATAAAAATACTTGAAAAGCAATAAGTTAAAAAATAAATAGTCTCAACCCATTGTTTGAAATTGAAAGGAAATGAAAATTTAACAGCATTGAGTCATCAATGATGCCTAATTAATTGAAGTAATACTACTTTTACACAAATGGTTGAGTGAATAATAAAAAACACTTATTACCCCATTAACTAATAAAAATTCTATACCTATACTTCCTAAAAGATAATTTTACCCAACGTGTGTACATAATAAATGTATTCAAAAAAAAGTCAACATAGAAAGCATAAACACTAAAAAAAAATGACATCCTTTCGAATGTCATTTTTAAGTTATAAAATATGGATATGAATCAACTATTTAGTCAATCCTGCATTTTTTAAATACGGTTCAATCTTCATATCGTGACCAATGAATTCTTTGAAAGCTTTATTCAAATCCACACTGTTCCCTACAGACAAGATGTATTTCACAAAACGATCGCAATTTTTTCTAGTCATTCCACCATTGGCCTCAAACCAATCGTAAGCATTATAATCTAAAGTTTTAGACCAAGTGTAAGCATAGTAACCTGCTGAGTAACCACCTCCCCAAATGTGAGCAAAGTAAGGTGAATGATAACGAGTAGGTACTTCATTCACTAACAAACCATATTTTTGCAAAGCCTCTTTTTCAAAATCTAAAGTAGGTTTAAAATCCGATTCTTTTTCTACACTATGCCAAGCCATATCAAGCGTTGCGGCAGCCAACAATTCAGTTACCACATAGCCTTTATTGAAGGTATCCGCTTTTTTAATTTTATCAATCAACTCTTGTGGAATGGCTTGTTTGGTTTGATAATGCACTGCGTAATTTTTCAAAACCGTTGGATCTAAAGCAGCGTGTTCGTTGATTTGCGAAGGAAACTCTACATAATCTCTTGGCACAGCCGTCCCAGAAAGTGTTACATATTTTTGGTTGGCAAACAATCCGTGTAAGGTGTGTCCAAACTCGTGAAATAATGTCGTTACATCATCAAAACTGATTAAAGATGGATTACCATTAACTGGTTTTGCAAAATTGTACACATTGACAATGACTGGTTTTTGGTTTAAATAATGCGATTGATTCACCAAATTACTCATCCAAGCGCCTCCGTTTTTATTGTCTCTAGCATAAAAATCCAAATAATAAATCGCGATTGAAGTTCCTTTATCATTGAAAACCTCATACACTTTTACATCAGAATTGTACACTGGTAAATCGTTTCTTTCTTTGAAGGTAAGCCCGTACATTTGTTTTGCTGCAAAAAAGACTCCTTTTTCCAGCACCGATCCGATTTCAAAATACGGTTTGATTTGACTTTCGTCCAAATCGTACTTGGCTTTACGCACTTGCTCAGAATAGAAATCCCAATCCCAAGGTTCTAATTTAAAACCACCATTTTGCGCATCAATTAAGGCTTGAATGTCTTTGGCTTCTTCATTGGCTTTGGCTACTGCTGGTTTTGCGATTTTGGCT
>CAUPCW010000068.1:0-17745 GCA_963509895.1 uncultured Flavobacterium sp. | reverse complement strand
TTGCTAAGGTTTCATCGGGTCTTTTCCCTCCGCCTTTCGTGATAACTTTCAATAAAAATAGGAACGGTGCAAAGTAACGACATAACGCTAACAATTGCAAGTGTTTTTTTAGAAGTTTAAAAGTTTAAAAAAAGGTTTAAACTGTTTAAAGCTGTTTAAGATTATCGCCGAATCGACGCATCACTTAAACTTTTAAACAATTTAAACCCTTAAACGGAATAAACGAAACTATACAATAGCTTTTACTACTGCTTTTGGCGCTTCTTTACGAGTACCGTCGAATCCGTCAACACCTGAAACGGTGGTGTACTTCATCACATATTTTTTACCTGGATTGATAATTTGGTAAGCCGCTTGACACATTAACGTGGCTTCGTGGAATCCGCAAAGAATCAATTTTAATTTTCCTGGATAGGTGTTTACGTCGCCAATGGCGAAAATCCCAGGAATGTTGGTTTGATAATCTAAAGCATTGTTTACTTTGATAGCGTTTTTTTCGATTTCTAATCCCCAATCGCCGATAGGTCCTAATTTTGGCGTAAGACCGAAAAGTGGAATGAAATAGTCGGTAGCGATAGTTTGCTTAGCGCCTTTATCGTCTTCTACCACTACAGATTCGATATGCTCAGCACCATTTAAGCCGACTACTTCTCCTGGAGTTATCAATCTGATTTTTCCAGCAGATTTTAATTCTTGTACTTTCTCTACAGAATCTAACGCACCACGGAATTCGTTACGACGGTGAATCAAGGTTACTTCTGATGCTACATTCGACAAGAAAATGCTCCAGTCTAAAGCAGAATCTCCTCCTCCAGCAATCACGACTCTCTTATCACGGAATTTTTCTGGATTCTTGATAAAGTATTTGATTCCTTTGTCTTCGTAAAACTCAATGTCTTCGATTAAAGGTTTTCTTGGTTCAAAACTTCCTAAGCCTCCTGCAATAGCAATAACTGGAGCGTGGAATTTTTTCCCTTTATTAGAAGTTACAATAAAGCTACCATCTTCTTGTTTTTCGATGGTTTCCGCACGTTCTCCAAGGGTAAATCCTGGTTCGAATTGTTTGATTTGTTCCATTAAATTATCCACCAAATCTCCAGCTAATACTTCTGGAAATCCTGGAATATCATAAATGGGTTTCTTAGGATACAATTCTGATAATTGTCCGCCTGGCTGAGGCAACGCATCCAAAATATGACATTTTAATTTTAATAATCCTGCTTCGAAAACGGCGAAAAGCCCTGTTGGTCCTGCTCCTATTATTAATATATCTGTTTTAACCATTTTTTTTTATTTATACTTATTACTTCTTTTTTATTATTTTGTACGGACAGGTCGCGACCTTTCCCTACGGTGTTCAAATAAACGATTAATTCATTTGAGGATTCCTGATAAATATCACTTGGGTATTTTTTTATTATTGTGTACGGACAGCGCACGGACAGGTCGCGACCTGTCCCTACAATACGCGTATTATTTATTATTTTTCAATGCCTCGGTGATTTCGTTCATCTTTTGCACTTTTTCTTCAAAATTACCTTTCAACGTTTTGCGATATTCATTCAGGTTTTCGACCATTTTATTCACATCTTCTGGAATTACCTCTTCAAAAAATTCGCGCAATCGCTTGGCGGTTGTTGGTGATTTTCCGTTCGTGGAAATGGCGATTTTCACATTGCCTTTCGTCACAATCCCACCCAAATAATAATCGCATAAATCGGGCGTATCGGCAATATTACAAATCAAATAACGCTTTCTGGACAAATCATACACACGTTTGTTTACCTTCAAATCATCCGTGCAAGCAATCACTAAATTACGCTTGCGAAGCATCCATCGATTGAATTTTTTTGGTGTTAATTTTACGGAAGGATGTTTTTCGGCCAAAGCTTCCAGCTCAGGAAGAAATCGCGGTGCGACTACTTCAACATTCGCATTTGGACTTGATTTCAACATAAAAGATAACTTTTCTAAACCCACATTTCCGCCACCTACAATCAATACATTTAATTGATGTAGTTTTAAAAACACGGGATATAATTCGTTTCTTTCCATTGCTTATTTTTTAAGTCAGGTCTCGACCTGACGCTACGATGAATTCCTCGTAAAATCCTTTTAACTTGTTGCTTTCTTTTACCACTTCGCCAATTACAATGATGGCTGGATTACTCAAATTATGCGTTGCTACAACAGCTTCTATCGTATCAATAGTTCCTACTCCAATTCTTTCTTCTGGAGTCGTTCCGTTTTGAATGATGGCAATCGGCGTTTCACCTTTACTTTCCTCTTGAAATAGCGCCACGATTTGCGCCAATTTACTCATTCCCATTAAAATCACAACCGTTGCCGTTGATTTGGCTGCTAGCTGAACATCATCTGATAATTTTCTTGCCGATGTTGTACCAGTAATTACCCAAAAACTTTCAGATACACCACGTTTTGTTAACGAAATTCCTTGATAAGCAGGAACTGCAATCGAAGACGAAATACCTGGAACGACAAAGGTAGGAATTCCAAAGCTTTCAGCGTGCTCAATTTCTTCACTTCCACGTCCAAAAATAAATGGGTCACCTCCTTTTAATCTAACAACGTGACCATAAGTCAAGGCATTATCAACGATTAATTGATTGATTTGCTCCTGCGAATAGGCGTGACTTCCTTTACGTTTGCCTACAAATATTTTTATGGAAGATTTTGGCGCAAACTCCATTAACTCTTCGTTAGCCAAAGCATCATACAAAACGACATCGGCTTCGGCCAAAGCTTTTACTCCTTTGATAGTTAACAAATCAGGATCACCAGGACCTGCACCCACTAAGGTAACTTTAGGAGCCCCACCTCGACCCTGCCCAAAAGGGAGGGAGGAGGAACTATTTCCTGTTATTTTATAACTCATCTTATTTTTCTTTAATTTTTAGACAAATCCGCAGCTCTGTATGTTTCGATTGTTTCAAAAAAAGCAGTTGCTGTCGCAATATAATCTTTAGCAAAAGTTTCAGATGGTTCGTTTTCTTTTATTTGATAGACCAATTCTTTAAAAGAAGTGGCTAATTGAATTTTATTCGTTTCCACAAAAACAGTATCAAACAAATCGATGATTCCTGCGTGATGGTTTGTTTTTTGGTTTTCGGCTAATAACAAAGCTTTGGCTCCATTTACAAATCCAGCGTAGGCCAAATAAATCGCATCCGACCATTTTTGATCCTCGAAAGCTTCTTGTGCAAACGTCAATTTATCTTTGGCTTCGTATAATAAAGTCGCTACTAAATCAATCACAACACCAGCACATTCACCCACTCCTACTGCTTTCACATAATTATCGGCATTGCCCCAATCTACAAAATCAGCTTCAGTTAAATTGGTCACATCAGCCAAAGGTTTCAAAAATTCATAGAAATATTTCTCGCCTTGAGCATCATAATAGTTCAAGAATGATTGTCCGTTGGCATTGGCTTCAAAATCATTCAAGATCAATCGTAAGGCTTCTGGACCACGACGGCTCGGAATTTTGATTACTTTGTCAGAAAAACGTCCTTCGCCATTTCCTAAATTTCCTCCACCTAATAATACTTGTAACGCTGGCGCAACCAGTTTACCTGCATTGATAGACATTCCTTGAAATCCTATCTCAGCCATATTGTGTTGCCCACAAGCGTTCATACAACCACTAATTTTGATTGTGATTTCGTTAGAATTAGTATAACTTGGATATTCTGTCACTAAAACTCTTTCCAACTCATCTGCAATCCCCGTACTGCTTGCGATTCCTAAATTACAAGTATCTGTTCCTGGACAAGCGGTAATATCTGCAGTGCTATTGTATCCTAAGGCAACAAAATCTAATTTGGCTAATTCTTGATAGAAGAAAGGCAAAGCTTCTTCTTTTATATGACGAATTAAAATATCTTGACGCAACGTAAAACGCAATTCGTTGGTTGCATAATTCTTAATTAAATCAGCCAATTGTCGGGCTTTATCAATATAAAAATCACCAAGAGCTACTTTGATTCCGATAGCCACATAACCCGCTTGTTTCTGCGGAATAACATTGGCTTTTTTCCAAGCTTCGAAGGCTGGGACATCATCAATCACAACTTGTGGAGCATCCAATACTGGAGTTGGAATGGCATTTTCGAAAGCTGTAGTATCAATTTCAACTACTTGATGCGAAAGGGCTTTTTTCTCTTCATCAACCAAACGCAAAAATTCCTCTTTTCCGATTTCCTTGATCAAGAATTTCAATCTCGCTTTCAATCGTTTGGCTCTTTCGCCGTAACGGTCAAAAATTCTCAAAATCCCCTCCGTGGTTGGAATGATTTGATTGACAGGAATAAATTCAGATAATAATTCGGCGTGATGAGGTTGAGATCCTAGTCCACCACCAAGCATTACTTTGAATCCTTTTTCTCCATTAACCACCTTTGGAATAAATCCTAAATCGTGCAAATAACTCAAAGCGGTATCTTTATCAGAAGAAGAAAAAGACATTTTGAATTTACGCCCCATTTCTTGACACACCGGATTTCTCAAGAAAAATTGGAATAGTGCGTGTGCATATGGAGACACATCAAAAGGCTCATCTGGATCAATTCCAGCAGTTTCGCTAGCAGTAATATTTCTAACGGTATTCCCGCAAGCTTCTCTTAAGGTAACATCATCTTTCTCTAACTCGGCCCAAAGTTGTGGTGTTCTATCCAAACTCACGTAATGAATTTGAATATCCTGACGCGTAGTGATGTGCAAACGTCCTGTGGAATATTCTTCAGAAACTTTACAGATACGTTGCAATTGCTCACTCGTTACTTTACCAAAAGGTAATTTGATACGAATCATTTGCACGCCTTCTTGACGCTGACCGTATACACCTCTTGCTAAACGAAGAGAACGAAAACGTTCATCATCGATTTTTCCATCGCGGAATAAAGCAATTTTTCTTTCTAAATCGATAATATCCTTTTGGACAATCGGATTCTCTATTTCGGTTCTAAAACTTTCCATTTTTATTTAGGCTGTTAGCTATTGGCTTTTAGCTTTTAGCTGATTTGTATATCTGTTTCTATTCTTTGCCAAAGGCTATAAGCCAATAGCTAACAACTATTTTATAAATCCAACGCCTGCCGTGGTGTTGGTTGCAGCATCTATTAAAATAAAAGCTCCATTTGATTTGTTATCGTTGTAAGCGTCAAAATAAATGGCTTTGCTCAATTTAATGGTTACTTCTCCAATTTCATTTATAGCCAATTGAGTTGCTGGTGTCACTCCAGAATAATCGGTTGCGATTACGTTTTTCACACTATCAATTTTAGCCAAAACTCTATTGGTGTTGTGTTGCACAAAATACTTTGCTCCTGCCACTAATTTTTTGCTATCCATCCAACAAACAGTTGTTGTGATGTCTTTTTCAATTCTAGGAAGCTCGCTTGATTTTACAATCATATCGCCTCTTGTTACATTGATGTCATTTTCCAATTCGATTGTGATGGAAGAACCAACGCTCGCCTCATCAAATTGTTTGTCGAAAAAGTGAATATTCGTAATTGTAGATTCTGTCAAAGAAGGCAGCACCGTTACCGCATCGCCAACTTTGATATTGTTTCCGTATAATTTTCCGGCGTATCCTCTAAAATCGTGGTATTCTTCCGTTTTAGGACGAATTACGGTTTGTACTGGAAAGCGGGCTTGTCCATTATCGTAAATATCTTTGGGCTCTAAACCTTCTAAATGCTGCAAAATAGTTTGTCCTGTATACCAAGGCATTTTCCCTAAAGTTTCTACTACATTATCTCCTGTCAAAGCACTTAACGGAATGTAGCTTACGTTTTGTTCTTTGTAGGCACTTTTTGCATTTAAGGCTTCGAAATCGGCTTTGATTTTATTGAAAACTTCTTCAGAATAATCGACCAAATCCATTTTGTTGATGGCAACAATAACATCTTTTACACGCAATAAATTATTGATAAAAAAGTGACGGTACGTTTGCTCAATTACTCCTTTTCGAGCATCAATCAAGATGATAGATACTTGCGAAGTCGAAGCACCTGTTACCATATTACGAGTATATTCTACGTGACCTGGTGTATCGGCAATGATGTAACTTTTTTTAGCAGTCGAAAAATAAATATGAGCTACATCTATTGTAATTCCTTGCTCTCTCTCGGCCACCAAACCATCAGTCGCTAAAGAAAAATCTAGGTAATCGTATCCTTTTTGCTTGCTGCTTTTTTCTATTGCTTCAATTTTATCAGTAGTCAAGGATTGTGTATCATATAATAATCTTCCGATTAACGTACTTTTTCCGTCATCTACACTTCCTGCTGTTGCTATTTTTAAAACTTCCATTTATTTTTTGTTTAAAGTTTAAGGTTTAAAGTTGTTTAACTTCCTCCTTACATCTTTTAATTTTTAAATCTTTCAATTGCTATTCTAAAAGTACCCTTGTTGTTTTCTTTTTTCCATAGCGGCTTCCGAACGTTTGTCATCGATTCTGGCGCCTCTTTCTGAAATGGTTGATTCTCTAATTTCGCCTACTACTTCTGCGATTGTTGCTGCATACGATTCTACCGCTGCTGTACAGCTCATATCACCAACGGTTCTGAAGCGAACAATTCGTTCTTCGATTTGTTCGTCTTCTTCTTGGTACACATAAGGAGAATGTGACCAAATTAAACCGTCTCTCAAAAAAACTTTTCTTTTGTGTGAAAAATAAATCGATGGAATCTCGATTTGTTCTTGTTCAATATAACTCCAAACATCCAATTCGGTCCAGTTTGAAATTGGAAAAACACGAACGTTTTGACCATTTTCAATTTTTCCATTCAAAATATCGAATAACTCTGGACGTTGGTTTTTTTCGTCCCATTGACCGAAATCATCACGAACCGAGAAAATACGCTCTTTGGCTCTTGCTTTTTCTTCATCACGACGCGCGCCACCTATGCAAGCATCAAATTTGAATTCTTCTATGGCGTCCAAAAGTGTGATGGTTTGCAAACTATTTCGACTTGAATATTTACCAGTTTCTTCTACTACTTTTCCTTCATCAATAGCATCCTGAACGTTACGAACGATTAATTCTAATCCCAATTCTGCTACCAATTTATCTCTAAACTCGATGGTTTCTGGAAAATTATGTCCCGTATCAACATGCAATAGTGGGAACGGAATCTTTGCAGGAAAAAATGCTTTTTGTGCCAAACGCACTAATGTTATAGAATCTTTCCCCCCAGAAAAAAGTAAAACCGGTTTGTCAAACTGAGAAACTACTTCCCTGAAAATGTATATTGCTTCACTCTCTAAAGCATTTGTTTTTAATACTGAACTCATTTTTTCTATTTAAAAATTGAAAGATTTAATGATTGCAAAATTCTCTGAATTATAAAATCTATTTTCTTTATTCTTTATTCTAAAATCTGCCTTCTATTTTTGGTGCAGCCCACATTCTTTGTGACTGGATTCCCAAGACCATCTTCCGGCTCTGATGTCTTCTCCCTCGGCAATAGCTCTTGTACAAGGTGCGCAGCCAATACTTACAAAGCCTTTTTTATGCAAAGTGTTTTGTGGCACATTGTTTTCTTGCAAATAATGTTCAACTTCTTCCAAAGTCCATTTTAACAACGGATTGAATTTAATGATATCAAAATGGGCATCGTATTCGAACAATTGCAAATCACTTCTATTCTCCGATTGTTCTGCTCTTAAACCAGTAATCCAAACTGTATTTCCTGCCAAAGCTTTTCGTAACGGAACTACTTTTCGTATGAAACAGCATTCTTTTCTGTTTTCTACCGATTCATAAAAACTGTTAGGCCCTTTTTCTTTTAGTAAATTTTCAACCGATGATGCCTCAGGGAAATATACCTCAATTGGTTTTTTATATTTTTTTAATGTTTTATGAAAAACATCATAAGTTTCTTGAAACAATCTTCCGGTATCAAGGGTAAATATTTTTATCGGTAACTCGTTTGTTGCAATTAAAGCTGTTATTACCTGATCTTCTTGCCCGAATGATGTTGAGAAAACTACTTTTTCTGGAAATTCATTAGCCAAAAAAGCGAAGGTTTTCTCGATGGAAAAGTTTTCGGTTTTTTTTATTAATTCTTCTACTAGTAAAGCACCCATATTTTCTGATTTAAAATCTATTACCCTATCGGCTTTGTAGATTACTTTGCAAAAGTACTATTATTTTCTAAAACACAAAATTTATTTTAAAAAAAATAAGACTGATTTTTTTGATAAAGAACACAGTCAATTAAGCAATTAAAAGATTTAAGAGTAAAATTGCAAGCCTAAACTTTACTCTTTAAAAAGAAAACGATGAACGTTACGTCTTTTTCTGTGTTTGTTAGGAACACCAAGAATAAAAAATGAATTGAAAAAAGATACTTCTGTTATAGCCCCGGGAGTAGCGGCATCCTTTTTTGTCTCGTTTTTTTTTTAAAACGAGACAAAAAAGATATAGCGAATCACGGGAGGAGACGTGATGAAAAAGAACAATTGCTGCTTCAAATAAATTTAATTCTACTTAACCCATAGGATTATTATAAAATTATTTTACATTTGCAAAAAAAAAGTTTCAATGGATTTTCATATAGGATTTGTAATTGCAGGTTTGGTTGTAGGTTTTGTGGTAGGAATGACTGGTGTTGGCGGTGGGTCATTGATGACTCCTATTTTGTTATGGTTTGGTATTCCTCCTACTACAGCGGTTGGTACCGATTTATTGTATGCTGCTTTTACCAAAATGGGCGGGATTTTTGTCCATAACAAAAAGAAAAACATCAACTGGACTATCGTGGGTTGGCTTTCGTTAGGAAGTGTACCTGCCGCTGCTATAACCCTTTGGATTTTGGAAAGCTTTAAGGCAGATATTACGGGGTTGAATACTATAATTAAATACAGTTTAGGCTG
Source organism: uncultured Flavobacterium sp. (assembly GCA_963509895.1). Lineage (GTDB taxonomy): Bacteria > Bacteroidota > Bacteroidia > Flavobacteriales > Flavobacteriaceae > Flavobacterium. Next base: position 8,838 of record CAUPCW010000068.1, on the reverse strand, counting down.
GGCTTTATTGTTTACCTCAATTGCAATTGTTTTCAAACAAAAATTATTAGTGTTTTCACAAAAACACGCGGGAGATAAATTTCACAGTGAAAGCAAAACTCAAAATTTACTTACTGTAGCTATTGGGGTGATGCTTGGTGCAACAGTAACACTGACTTCTATCGGAGCTGGAGCTTTAGGTACTGTAACTTTGTTTTTCTTATATCCTCTTTTACCTACACCAAAATTAGTTGGAACCGAAATTGCTCATGCGGTGCCATTAACACTTGTGGCTGGCTTTGGTCACGCATCGATGGGTAATATGGATTGGCAATTACTAGGTCAATTACTTATGGGCTCACTTCCTGGTATCTACATCGGCAGTATGCTCAGTGGAAAAGTTCCTGACTTGTTACTTAGAAACTCCATTGCAGTGATGTTGTTTTTTGTGGGATATAAATTGATTTTCTAGCCCCCCAACCCACCAAGGGGGAGTTTGCACGACTTGACAGAATTAAGATAGCTTTTTTAAAAAGCAATATCAGCCAAGGTATTGTTCTCCAGTATCATTAAGGTATTATCACGCACTTCCATCATCAGTTTACGAACGGCGCAAGTAGCTTCGTCGTTGCAATCATCGCAAGGTTCATAAAAATTATGACTGGCACAAGGCAATAAAGCAATTGGCCCTTCGAGTATGCGATAAACTTTGGCCATATTGATGTCTTTGGGTTCTTTGATTAAATAGTATCCGCCACCTTTTCCTTTTTTGGCACCCAAAAAACCAGAATGACGGAGTAGCAATAAAATGCTTTCCAAAAACTTTAAAGAAATGTGTTCTGCTTTGGCAATTTCGGCAATTTGCACTGGCGTATTGTCCTTTTGACGTGCCAAAAAAGTAAGCGCTTTAATTCCGTATTTCGTTTTTTTTGAAAGCATAATGAATTTAGGTTGATCCCTAGAGCCAATGGGACTGATTTTTATTTTTTGTTAAATCGAAACAAATCGTCTTTAAATTATGTTTACGAAACTACAAACTTTATCCTTTTGTTACCAAATTGAATGAATCTAATTTAAAATTTCGTTGCAAATTGAAGTCACAAATTCGCTTTCTGTATAAAAATTATGTTCTTTATTTTTTATAATTTCAAAATTTATGGAATGCTTTTCAAACCAATTATTGCTTGGTTTATTGATGTCATTTTCTCCATAATAAAGTTTAATTACTCCATTAGGAATGTCTTCCTCATAGCGCAATCTTGTTGATGAAACGGCAAATAAATTCCGAATATCCAATCCCCTCAAAGCGGCTTTCCAAGCAATTGTGCCACCAATACTAAAAGCTAAAACATCTATTTGATTTTTCTCTGCTTCTAAAAGATTTTCAATCACCTTTTCGATTCCACCATTCACGAACTGGATATGGATACTTTCTTCAGTAAAATTACTTCGGTTGATTGCGCCCAACTCGCAACAATCGTAAAATTGAATTTCGAATTTATCCTTTAACTGTTCAACATAATCGGAAACCCAATTTGATTTTTCTTTTCCCCACAGATCCGATAAAATGATTAGCCTTGGTTTCATTTGCTTTTAATGTTAAAAAACCAAAATTACACTTTTAACAAATCAAAACTTAATTATATTATTGTCTGAATTCGATTAATACTACTTCTTGTATTTAGATAATAACAAAAATGCAAAATCTTTCCCTTTAGCCCCGATGGAAGGGAAAATCCTTTTTTGAGTCGATCTTTTTTCGACTCAAAAAAGATTGGAATGACAGCGGGAACTTTCCTTCCAAAAAAGCCAAATCTTTCTGCTTCAAAAAAATCGTTTTGCTATAACGTCGCTCATATAAACACAAAAACCCACAGTTGCGACCGTGGGTTATTGTATATGAATCAATAATTAAAACTTTTGAATTCCCCCTTCAGGGGTTAGGGGGCCAATGCCTGATTCAAATCGGCAATCACATCTTCTACGGTTTCTAATCCTACGGAAACACGCACCAAACCATCGGTGATGCTAACGGCCAAACGCTCTTCTACAGATAATTTACTATGTGTGGTTGATGCTGGATGCGTTACAATGGTTCTAGTGTCTCCCAAATTAGGCGATAACGAACATAATTTTATTTTATCCAAAAAGGCTCTTCCTGCTTCTAGTCCACCTTTGATTTCGAAGGCAACGATGTTACCTCCCAATTTCATTTGTTTTTTGGCAATTTCGTATTGTGGATGCGATTTCAAGAAAGGATATTTCACTTTATTAACTTGCGGATGATTTTCTAAAAACTCGGCTACTTTCAAAGCGTTTTCACAATGTCTATCTACACGAACCGCCAAAGTTTCTAAACTTTTAGACAATACCCAAGCGTTAAACGGCGACAAAGAAGGTCCTGTTAAACGAGAAAAAAGATAGATATCTTTAATCAAATCGGATCTTCCAACGGTAATCCCTCCTAACACTCTGCCTTGTCCATCGATTAATTTGGTAGCTGAATGAATCACCAAATCCGCTCCCCATTTAATGGGTTGTTGAATATAAGGCGTAGCAAAACAGTTATCGATAATCAAAATCAAATTGTGCTTTTTGGCAATGGTACCCAATACTTCTAAATCGATGATATCAATGGCTGGATTCGTTGGAGATTCGGCATAAAGAATCTTGGTGTTGGGTTGAATACAACTCTCAATCGTCTCTGGTTGGTTAATATCAAAATAAGTCGTTTGAATATTCCACTTTGGGAAATAGTTCATAAACAAAGAATGTGAAGCTCCAAAAATACTGCTAGCAGACACAATATGATCCCCTGCTTTTAATAAAGCCGCAAAGGTAGAATAGACAGCTGCCATTCCTGAGGCAAAAGCAAAACCAGCCTCAGCGCCTTCCATTTTGCAAATTTTATCAATAAACTCAATGGTGTTGGGGTTGCTGTAACGACTATATACATTGCGCTCTTTTTCTTCTGCAAATGAAGCTCTCATATCCTCGGCATCCTCGAACACAAAACTTGACGTTAAGTATAAAGGCACCGAATGCTCTAAATATTGGGTTCTTTCTAATTGGTTGCGGATGGCTTGGGTTTCAAAACCAAATTCTTGTTCGTTCATGTTTAAGTTTTTGGCTATTGACTATTAGCTTTTGGCTAATTAAATAGCATATTAATTTATTACTACAGGATTTTGCTAAAAGCTAAAAGCTATCCGCCAAGAGCTTCTCCATTCAAAACTACTTTGTAGTGAATGGTTGCGGTTGGTTCCAATGTTTTGGAAACAGAACAATATTTCTCAAAAGAAAGTTGTGCTGCACGAGCGGCTTTTTCGGGGATAATGTCACCTTCCAAATAAAACACTACGTGAATGTCTTTGAAGGGTTTGGCATCGCCCACTTGCACGCGTTCTCCTTCTACCTCAGCTTTGAAAGAGGTGATGTCTTGACGTTGTTTTTTCAAAATCGAAATCATATCGATGCCACTACAACCTGCCACACCCATCAATACTAATTCCATTGGACTTGGTCCCATATCGTTTCCACCAAATTCAGGACGCGCATCTACATTGACTAGATGCCCTCTGTCATTTTTTAACTCGAAATGGAAATTTTCGTTTACTCTGTTTAATGTTATTTTCATAATAAGCCCCTCCCCAACCCTCCCCAAAAGAGAGGGAGCACAAGACTGGAGGTAAGTCTTTTTTTAAATTATAAAATTATTCTTTCAATATTTAAACCTCAAGCCTTTTTAATTCTTGCTCAATTTCTTCAATAGTAGGCAAACTACTTTTTAGGTTTTCTGGTAGATTTTCTGTTAGCTTCAATTCACTTATACCTATAGGTTTATTTATGTCTCGTAAAGCAAATTCGGCTTCTAAATTACTTTTATCCTTGCAAAGCAAAATACCAATAGTTGGGTTATCATCATCTTGCTTGACCAAACTATCCACAGCCGACAAATAAAAATTCAATTTTCCAGCAAACTCTGGTATAAATTTGGTATTTTTTAATTCAACTACAATATAACATTTGAGGCGAGTATGGTAAAAGAGCAAATCGATATAGTAGTCATTCTCGGCAATAACCAAATGATATTGCTGTCCGACAAACGCAAATCCTTTACCCAACTCAAGTAAAAACTTAGTGATATGTTGCACTAATTGAGTTTCGATATCTCGCTCTCTATATTTTGTATCTAAAGTAAGAAAATCAAAAACATAAGGATCCTTTAGTGTTTGAATAGCCAAATCCGAAAAAGGCTCTGGCAACGTATTTTTGAAATTAGTTATCGATTTCCCTTGTCTTTCATACAACTTTGATTTTATTTGAAGGTCTAAAATATCTCTACTCCAATTGTTTTCAATGGTTTGTTGGATGTAAAAATTGGCTTCATTTGTGTCCTTTGATTTCGTAAAAATAAGGATATTATGTCCCCAAGGCACTTGAATTAACAGTTGCTGCATTTTGTTTAATGACTGATTGCTTGAGTTTTGCAACTCAGGGCTTGCTAGTTGCTCCATTAGTGCAACAGCTTGTTGCACTAAATCGGAAGCGTAAAATTTATAAAATTGCTTGCAATTAAATAAGTTTCTTCTTGAAAGTCCTTTCACCTCTGGAAATTCTTCTTTCAAGTCTTGCGCTACCTTTTCAACCAATTTACTACCCCAAACGCTTTCTTTTTCGCTAATTAATTTTCCCAATTCCCAATAAAACGCTATCAGCTCACTATTCACAGCAATTGCCGCTTTAATTTGCGAAGAACGAATTTTGCTTTTTAGCTCAACAAGCCAATTTTTATATTCAGTAGTTGTTATTTCCATAATAAGCCCCTCCACAGCCCTCCTAAAAAGGGGAGGGAGCATAGACTGGAGGTAAGTCTTTATATAATTAATACTTTATATAATAATGTTTATAATTCTACTATACTTGCACAAGCCAAACTCAGAAAAACAATGTTCCATCCTCTCCATCTAAAATCAAAAATCGTTACTCTTAATTCAAAAATCATTTATCTTTTCATTCCCCCTTTGGGGGCTAGGGGGCTTTTTACCCTTTATCCGACAACCTCAAGATATCGCCAAAAACACCTCTCGCCGTTACTGCAGAACCTGCTCCTGCTCCTTGAATCACAATAGGTCTATCACCATACGATTCGGTGTAAATTTCGAAGAACGAATCCGAACCTTTCAAACCTCCCAAAGCGGTATCCGAAGGTACGGAAACTAATTTTACTTCTAGATTCCCTTTGTCGTTTTGCAAATCGCCTGACAGTTCTCCAATATAGCGTAAAACGTGGTTGGGTTGTTGTTCTGCTTTTATTTTGGCATAAATAGGGTCGAACTCTTTTAGCTTATTCAAGAAGGTCGACACATCGCCTTCACGCAAATGCTCTGGAATTAAATTCTGAATTGCAATCTCATCAAATTCATTTTGCAAATCCAATTCTCTCGCCAAAATCAACAGTTTTCTACCTACGTCGTTACCACATAAATCTTCTCTTGGATCGGGTTCAGTGTAACCGTTGTCGATAGCTTCTTTCAAAATTTCACTAAACGGAACGTCTTTGGCAGAGAAATTATTGAACAAATAACTTAATGTACCTGAAAATACCCCTTTTATTTTGGTGATGTTTTCGCCTGACAAATGCAACAATTTGATGGTATCAATCAAAGGCAAACCTGCACCCACATTGGTTTCATACAAATAGCTTTTTTGATTCTCATCCAAAACCTTTCTCAATTTTTTGTAAAAACTATAACTCAACGTATTGGCCACTTTATTAGAAGAAATCAAGTCGAAACTACTTTCAACTAATGGAATATAATTTTCAACAAAAGCTGCACTTGCGGTATTATCAATAGCAATAAGATTCTCTAAATGATGTTCATTCGCATAAGCTATAATTTCTTTGATCGAATAGGAATGCCCATTGGTTTGTATTTCACTTCTCCAATTCGGTGACACTCCATTTTTGTTCAACAACACATTTTTAGAATTGGCTATCGCAAAAACATTCAAACGGATGTCCTTACGTTTTTCAATGGCATCTGCCGATTCCAAAATTTGGTTAATCAAGGTTCCACCTACCAATCCATGCCCAAAAATCGCGATATTAATTTTCTTCGAAACCCCAAAGATTTCCCCATGGATTACGTTCAACGCACGGTTCAATTCAGATTTATGTACGACCAAACTCACGTTTTTCCCTGTCACGGTGTTGTTGAACAAAATCGGTACAATCTTGTTTTTGATTAAAGCCGTGTAGGGTTTGTGAAACGTACTCAAATCCTGCCCGATAATCGAGATTACAGAAACTTCATCGGTAACCGAAATTTTATTTACGTCTTTGGAATAAAAGTCATTTTCGAATTCTTTTTCCAATTCTATCATCGCTTTACTCGCTTTGTCTGCCGCAACCACCAAACCAATACCACGTTCAGAAGACCCTTGCGAAATAATACTAACACTAATATCATTATCGCCCATCACTCTAAAAATACGCGCATCAACACCCGTTTTTCCAAGCAAACCTCGCCCTTCCAAATTAACCAAAGCCACATTCTCCAATACCGAAAGCGTTTTAATCCCTTCTTTTCCAGCATTCGAAGTAATCAACGTTCCTTTATTCTCGTGATTAAAGGTATTTAAAATTCGAAGCGGAATATTTTTCTCCAAAAGCGGTATGATGGTTTTGGCGTGCAAAATAGTAGCACCAAAATTGGCTAGTTCATTGGCTTCGTTAAACGATAGGAAGTCAATTTTTTTAGCATCTTCTACTAATTCTGGATTGGCAGTATAAATTCCATCCACGTGCGTAAAATTCTGCAATTCGGATGCGTTCAAATAATTTGCAAAAAGCGATGCCGTGTAGTTACTTCCGTTTCTACCCAAAGTCGTCGCTTCATTTTTGTTATTAGAACCAATAAAACCTGTGATTATATTGACTTTATCGCTGTGTTGCTTAAAAAACTGCACCACATTTTTCTTAGAAATTGGGTCGATAGGCTGCGCATCACCAAATTTCCCATCGGTTTTTATCAATGCTCTAGCATCAGCAAGATTAGCGTTGATTCCTTTTTGCTTCAAAATAGCCGTAATCAATTTAGCCGACAATAATTCGCCTTGCGACAAGACTTGGTCTTTTATTTTTTCACTATAATCACCAATCAAACTTACCCCTTCGAACAATTTTTCGAGCACGGTAAATTCCTCGGACAAATCCACTGTTGGGAAATCCGCTTGTTGATAAGTTTTAAATTTCTCAAACAAAGGTTTGTAGTTTTCATTCTTAGACGCAATCGCTAACAAATCTTCCAACTCATCCGTTGCATTTCCTCTTGCCGAAACTACAACGGCAAATTCTTCACCCTTCAACACTTTATCAGTAAGGATTACCAAAACTTTTTGAAGTCCTTCTCCATTGGCCAATGATTTTCCTCCGAATTTTAATATCTTCATTTTGCTATATATTTTTTTGAGTTATTCAACTCTTTTATTTACTTTATTTTTACTCTTTCCCTTCATTAATTAGGGCGTGACCCTGTTTCAAAAAGGGGCTAATTTATAGCACCGTTTACAAAGCCCCTTTTTGTAACAGCGTCGGGCTATCCGCACTACTTCGGTAGTTTGCTCCTATCCCTCACGCAAGATTCCAAAAGAACTTTTAGTGGAATCTCATTTTTCAACTATTCAAAAACCGTTGCAAGCAAACGATTCAACTGTTGGAATTCTATTAAAAAAGCATCGTGCCCGTGAATCGATTCAATTTCTTGATATGATGCTTGGTGTTGTAATTGTTGTAATTCTAGATTTGTTTTTCGGTTTTCCGTTGGGGTAAAAAACAAATCGGTATTGATTCCTATAATATGAATATTGGCCGTTATGGGCGCTACTACACTTTCAAAAGAACCTCTTCCACGAGTGATATCAATGGTTTTCAGCAACTGATTCATCAGTTTATAAGAAGCCAATTGAAACCGTTGTTGCAATTTCTCTCCGTGATGCGCCAACCAACTTTCGATATTAAAAACACCCAATTCGCTATTAATCGTTCGGTTGAATTTAGCTTCAAACGATGCTGGAGTGCGGTAACACAACATAGCGTGAATTCTTGCATCTTCAATCGGGCGAGAGGAATGATTCAGAATTTGTTCTTGCAAATAGCAATTGGCCATCAACCAATCGGTCGCTTTCCAATCGGTTGCAATTGGAATTAAATGCTGAGCGAGTTGTGGCGATAAAGCAGCCATTTCCCAAGCAATTCCTCCACCAACAGAACCTCCAATAATGGCATAAACACGATTAATCTCAAGTTGTTGCAAACCTAAACTAAAAAGTTGCGCCACATCGCGAGCCGTAAAATCCAAATAAGATTCAATTACACTGCCGTCAAAACCATTACCTGGCACATTAAAGGCGAGAACCGTATATTTTTGAGTGTCGATAGTTTTTGCTGGTCCAATTAAATCATTCCACCAACCTGTTGCGCCAATCACTTGTGAGTTTCCTGTCAATGCATGATTTACTACCACAATAGGAGCGGTGTGCAAAGTGCGTCCAAAAACTTGAAAACTTAAGTTTAAGGTAGCATAAAAAACACCACTTTCGGTGGTAAAATTAGTAAGGGTAAGTATGTTGGGTTTATTTTCCAATCTCAAATCTTTGATGTTGTTGATTTGTATTTGGAATATTAGAAAGAAAAACTAGTGGAGACTAGAGGTGTTTTGTTGCGTTATCTTTTTCGCTAGGCGAATAGAATGTAGCACCTTCTTCGATTTCCGAAGGGTTGCTAAGGCTTCATTGGGTCTAATCCCTCCGCCTTTCTTTATAACATTTCAATACGTTTGTGAACTTAAAGCTGCA
>CAUPCW010000067.1:0-17806 GCA_963509895.1 uncultured Flavobacterium sp. | reverse complement strand
ATTGATTATTTTTGCAAAAAAATATATGTAAGTTTGGTGCTTCAAAAAGTAAGCCATCATTTTTACAAAAATAGCATTAAAACCTTTGCATACAAACTTATTTAATATCGTTTTAATATCATTTTTTCTTACACTAGGAACAACTAGTGCTTATTCGCAAGATGTAAAGAAAAAAAACACTACTATTCCTGCTAAAAAGGAAATTACAAAAGCAAAAGAAGACAAAACTAAAAACATAGTCCCTACTCCAACTAAAGATTCTATCAAAGCGGACACTGTCAAAGTAAAAAAGGCTTTTTTGGAAGAAAAAGTGACTTACAAAGCACATAACTACACCAAAATAGACCAAAAAAAGAAGCTCATTACACTTTATGATAAGGCCGAATTATATTACCAAGACATTGAATTAAAGTCTGGTATCATAGTTATGGATTACGAGAAAAATGAAGTGTACGCAGGACGAATTAAAGATTCTACTGGTAAATACACTCAATATCCTAACTTCAAGCAAGGTTCGAATGTAGTCGAACCAGATTCTATACGTTTCAATTTTAAAACAAAAAAAGCCTTGATTTGGAATTCAAGATCAGATCAAGGCGAATTTAAAATAAAAGCTGCCGTTACTAAAAAAGAAAATGATTCGGTTTATTTCCTAAAAGGAGCACGATTTACTACTTCAAAAGATGTGGATAATCCTGAATATTATTTTCAAACCAATAAAGTAAAATTTATTCCAGGAAAAAAAGTAATTACTGGATTTACCAACATGGTTATAGCTGATGTTCCTACACCAATCGCTCTTCCATTTGCATATTTCCCAATGAGTAAAGAAACCAGTGTATCTGGAATTATTTTACCAAATTATAACGACTCCAATACTCGAGGTTTTTCATTACAAAATTTTGGATACTACTTTGCTTTGAGCGATCATTACGATTTAACAGTCCTTGGTGATTATTACACAAATGGAAGCTATGGAATGCGAGTAGAATCAAGCTATGCAAAACGATACAATTATAGAGGAAATTTCAATTTTAGATTCGAAAACCTAATCAACAGCGAAAGAGGGTATCCTGATTATTCTAAACAGACTATTTACAACATTCAATGGTCTCATTCTAAAGATTCAAAATCAAATCCTAATTCAACTTTCTCAGCCTCTGTCAATCTGGGTAGTAGTAAATATTTCCAACAATCGATTAATGTGGTAAATTTAGGATCCAATCTTAACAACACATTGAGTTCTTCGGTTTCGTATTCCAAAACATTCAACTCTATTCCTCAAGTAAGAATGTCGCTATCCGCTACACATTCGCAAAACACTCAAACCAGTGAAATCAACATGACTTTGCCTACGCTTCAGTTAAGTGTAGATAGAGTTTTTCCATTTGCAAAAGGTGATGGAATAAAGAAAGGTTTTATCAAAAACATTAATTTACAATATAATTTAAACGGAAGAAATAGTTTTGTAACGACAGATTCTTTATTCTTTAAACCTGAAATGTTTAAAAATGCTCAAGTGGGTATGCAACACAGCATTCCTATTAGCACCAACTTTAAGTTATTCAAATATTTTAGTGCATCAGCTTCGGCAAATTATAACGAAGTTTGGTACTTAAAAACAATTAGAAGATTTTATGACACCAACCAAAGTAAAGTCGTTGATGAGAGTGTAAATGGTTTTGATGCATTTAGAACCTACACTTTGTCTAGTAGTATTGGAACCACTGTTTATGGAACTTTTAATTTTGGTAAAGACAAAAAGATAAAATCAATTAGACATGTCATGCGACCTTCTATTTCGTATGGCTACACTCCTAGTTTTGAAAAATATTATGACACCTACGCAGCTGATGCAAGCGGAACGATGATCAAACCTTATACCCGTTTTGAAGGCGGAATCTATGGAGCCCCAGGTATTGCCAATTCTAATAATATAGGGCTTGACTTAAGTAATACTTTTGAAGCTAAAGTAACAGATAGCGATACCACGAAAGTAGAACCTAAAAAAATCATGTTACTAAACAATTTGAACCTTTCTACCAGCTATGATCTTAATGCCGATGGTAAAACAACTTTAGCTTGGTCACCTGTTCGTGTAAGTGGTGGAACACAATTGTTTAAAAACAAAATGAATGTGAATTTTGGAGCAACCTTAGATCCTTATGCTATTGACAACTCAGGAAATCGAATCAATATGTACAACATAAACAATGGCGGAAGCTTATTTAGAATGACGAGCGCGAATATGACTTTAAATTATTCCATTTCGAGTAGTGAATTTGATGATGATAAGAAGAAAGATGATGATCAAGTGAAAAGAAATGGCGGAAGAGAAGATGATTTGTTTGGAAAAAGTAGGGATATATTAAATCAAAAAAGTCAATTTGACGATAAAGATGATTCTAAAGATGAGGATGCAATTACTACATTTTTCAAATCTAAATTGCCTTGGGATATGACTTTTGCTTACTCCCTGACTTACGGAAACAACAATCGTGAAAGAAAAATTATCAATAACTCCATCATGATTTCTGCCAATGCTGATTTAACACCAAAATGGAAAGGTGGAATATCAACTGGTTATGATTTTGTACAAAAAGGAGTCACTTTTACACAAATACGTTTTGAAAGAGATTTATTAAGCTGGAGAATGGATTTCAATTGGACACCTTTTGGTGATTATTCGAATTGGAATTTCTTCATCGGAATAAAATCAGGTGTATTGAGTGATATTAAATGGAACAAACAAAGAGTAAACGACAGAACGATACAATAAATAACATTCTTCATTATGAAAAAAATTATTTTTACTGACAAAGCCCCTTCACCAATTGGCCCTTATAATCAAGCTGTACTAAAAGGAGACACGTTGTATACTTCAGGACAAATTGCCATTAATCCAGCAACTGGAGAACTAGTAACAGACTCTATTAAAACAGAAACTGAGCAAGTCATGCAAAATATGAAAGCGGTTTTAGCAGCAGCAAATATGACGTTTGAGAACGTAGTAAAAACCAGTATCTTCATTATGGATATGAATGATTTTGGGGCAATCAATGAAGTGTATGGATCATATTTTAACGAAAAAACCGCTCCAGCACGTGAAACGGTTCAAGTGGCATGTTTGCCAAAAAATGTAAATGTTGAAATATCTATGATTGCTGTGCTATAGCATTTAGTAACAATTGAGCAGTGGCAGCATTTGTAGCTAATGGCACATTATGTACATCACAAACTCTGATTAACATATTAATATCTGCCTCGTGTGGGTGACTGGATAACGGGTCCTTAAAAAATAGTACCATATTCGTTTTTCCTTCACCTACTCTTCCGGCAATTTGAGCATCACCTCCAAGCGGTCCAGAAAGCATTTTTTTAACTTTGAAACCAGCTTCTTCGGCTTTACCTCCTGTAGTTCCAGTTGCAATTAGCTTCATATTTGAAGAATCAAGAATCGCTCTATTTTTGATTAAAAACTGAACCAATTCTGATTTCTTCCCATCGTGTGCAATAATAGCGATTTCCATTGTATTAACTGTTAGCAACGTGATATGCAATTAAACCATCGATAGGTCTACGCAACACATTACCTAATTTCATTTCATATTTATCAAAAGTCACTTGCAATTCTTCTTTCAAATAGAAAGCAATAGATCCTACAAAATGAACAGGAACTTCTTGATAATTATCGTATTGTTTGATATAATTTTTCACGAAAGACTTCATTCCTTTAAAAATAATTTTTTTGCAGAATTCTTCTTCTTTATGCTTGATTAAAAACTTTGCAAATGTTGCCAAATACGCATTCGGATTAGGCTCTTTGTATAATTTGCTTTTAATAAAATCAGGATCTACATTGTATTCTTTTTCAAACTCTTCTGCAATGTGTTTTGGCATTTTATTAAAATAGTACTTTCTAATTAGTTCTTTACCAAAAACATTTCCACTACAATCATCCATGATAATATATCCCAATGATTGTACTTTTTGATGCAGTTTTTTTCCATCAAAAAAACTACAATTAGACCCTGTTCCCAAGATACTTACAATAGCTTCTTCTCCTTTTGGAGTCGTTGCATACACCGCTGCATATGTATCTTCTTCTACAGAAACAATTGCATTTGGAAAATACTCTTGAAAAATAAGTGTTAATGCCTCTTTCATCCTTACTGTTCCGCAGCCAGCTCCGTAGAAGAACAAATGGGTAGCCGTTTTTTTATTTTGCAAAATATCGAAACGATCATTCAAACGATCAATAATTTCGTGACCTTCCAAAATTTCAGGGTTTAATCCAAGCGTTTGGGTTGTAAATAAGACTTTTCCTTTATCATCAATTGCAATCCAATCTGCTTTTGTTGAACCACTGTCTACTATTAATTTCATATACTTAATTTTTGGGAATTGATATTCTATACAAAAATACACAAGAAATCATGTAAAACTTTTGTGTGTTTTTGTATAAACAAAAAAAAGATTCCAAAGGCCGAAACTTTTGGAATCTTAAATCTAATTTTTATTTTAAACCTGCAATATGAACAGACAAGTCAATCAATTTGCTTGAATATCCATACTCGTTATCGTACCAAGATACTAGTTTAAAGAAAGTAGAATTTAAACCAATTCCTGCAGTAGCATCAATGATTGACGTTCTTTTATCAGAGATGAAATCTTGAGAAACCACAGCATCTTCAGTGAATCCCATAATTCCTTTCAATGTAGTTTCAGAAGCTGTTTTCAAAGCTGCCATAATTTCTTCGTATGAAGTTTCTTTAGCAACTTTTACCGTTAAATCTACAACAGAAACGTCTGCTGTAGGAACACGGAAAGCCATACCAGTTAATTTTCCATTTAATGCAGGAATAACTTTTCCAACAGCTTTTGCAGCTCCAGTTGAAGAAGGAATGATGTTAATTGCAGCAGCACGTCCGCCTCTCCAGTCTTTTCTTGAAGGCCCATCAGCAGTCATTTGCGTTGAAGTTGTAGCGTGAACTGTAGTCATTAACGCTTCTTCAATTCCAAAATTATCGTGAATAACTTTAGCTAAAGGAGCTAAACAGTTTGTAGTACAAGAAGCATTCGAAACTACTAAATCTGAAGCTTTTGCTGTTTCATGATTTACTCCCATCACAAACATTGGTGCATCAGCAGAAGGAGCAGAAATGATTACTTTTTTAGCACCACCTTTGATGTGTTCAGTTGCTGTTTCAATTGTAGTAAAAATACCTGTACATTCTGCCACAACATCTACATCCACTTCATTCCATTTTAAATCAGCAGGATTTCTTTCAGCAGTAATACGGATATTTTTTCCGTTTACATATAATTTTCCTTCTGTTACTTCAACTGTTCCATTAAAACGTCCGTGAACAGAATCATATTTTAATAAGTAAGCTAAGTGGTCTACATCTAATAAATCATTGATTGCTACTACTTCTACATTATCTCTATTGAAAGATTCTCTAAAAACAATTCTTCCAATTCTACCAAAACCGTTTATTCCTAATTTTACTTTTGACATTTTTACCTAATTTAAATTATTTTTTATTTTTTATTTGTTTTAATTAAAAATTAAATGGACATGATATCAGAAACACGAAGCAACTCTCTATCAATTTCTGTATGCCCTTTAATTGCTTGTTCGAGTGGAGTTAATGCTATTTTATCATTTAACAATCCAACCATATAATTTGATTTACCTTCTAAAATACTTTCAACGGCTTTAACACCTAAACGGCTGGCTAAAACTCTATCAAAACAAGAAGGAGAGCCTCCACGTTGCATGTGACCCAATACAGAAACACGAACATCGTACTCAGGAAAATTTGACTCTACATAATCTTTCAGTTCAAAAACATTTTTACCTGTTTTATCGCCTTCAGCAATAACCACAATACTTGAAGTTTTACCAGTTGATTTACTTCTTTTGAGTGAATCCATCAATCTTTCTAATCCTAAATCTTCTTCTGGAATCAAAATCTCTTCAGCTCCCGCGCCAATACCAGCATTCAAAGCAATATGGCCAGCATCTCTTCCCATAACTTCAATTAAAAACAATCGGTTATGTGAACTTGCCGTATCTCTAATTTTATCAATTACATCTACAACTGTATTCAATGCAGTATCGTATCCTAAAGTATGGCTTGTACCATATATATCATTATCAATAGTCCCTGGAATGCCAATTACAGGAAAACCATATTCTGTATTGAACAATAATCCACCAGTAAAAGAACCATCTCCACCAATAACTACCAAGGCTTCAACTCCTTCTTTCACCAAGTTTTCATGCGCTTTTTTACGACCTTCAGGTGTTCTAAATTCTTGAGAACGGGCAGATTTTAAAAAAGTTCCACCTTTATTAATAATATTGTTTACACTTCTAGGACCTAATTCTTTGAAATCTCCTTCAATCATTCCTTGATAACCTCTGTAAATTCCTACACATTCTATGTTATGAAAAGCACAGGTACGAACAACAGAACGTATAGCTGCATTCATTCCAGGAGAGTCTCCTCCTGAGGTAAGTACTCCTATTTTTTTTATTGTTTTTGACATTTTTTAAGTATTAATATGTAAATTTAATAAACAAAGACTAGTTTTAATACTATCTTATTATATTTTTAGTAAAAGCCCTAAAATTCAAACGTTTTCGTTGATAAGTTTTGGTTTTAGCAAAAAAAAATCATTAATTTTCAACAAAAACCAATAAAATAGTTTTTTTTTACATTATTGTCAAAATTAAACAAAAAACAACTAAACTATTCATATTCAATTATATATGTAAATAGATTTAAAATCAAGAAAATTAACGATAATTTTAATGTTTAATAATCTTAAAAAAAATATTTAGAGAATAATAAGGAAGAAAAAACGCCTTTATAATTTTTAAAACACGGTAAAGGTGAAAATTAAAAACAGTTATTTAACTATTTTTAAAATCGAATAGCGCTTTTCAGAATAAAGCAATCTATGTGGTAAATTCGGAGCACTTTTATATCTTTGAAAAAAAAATATAAGATGTTTAAAATCATTGCTCAAATCAACAAAATTATCCTACCCAGTTTCACCAAACAAAAATTAGATATCTCTAAAGCTAAAAAATGGCAGATGGCAATCATAGGCTATCGCTATTATGTTACCACAAGAGCACTAAGTGATAATTAATAAGTGATAGAATCAATTTTTATTTGGAATTGAACAAACAAAGTTCTAGCGCCTTGACTAATATTTGACTGCAGCAAAAATCTCGGAATTACCCAATTTTTCTATTCCTTTTAGAAAGGTAAGCTCCATAATAAAGTTATACTGAACTATAATTCCACCTAATCGTTCAACCAACTCACCAACCGCTTTTGCCGTACCTCCTGTTGCCAAAACATCATCATGTATAAGCACACGATCCCCAACTTGTATCGCATCGGTGTGGATTTCTAAAGTATCTGTACCATATTCTAGCGCATAAGAAGCCGCTATTGTATCAAAAGGTAATTTATTTGCCTTTCGAACAGGAACAAAACCTGCATCTAATTCCTGAGCAATTAGAGTTCCAAAAAAGAAACCTCTACTCTCTACTCCTATTACTTTGTCAATTCCTTTATCTTTCAAATTTGCAATTAGAATATTTAAACACTCTTTCCTTGCTACTGGATCAATTAATAACGGAGTTATGTCTTTAAATAAAATTCCTTCTTTAGGAAAACCCTGAATATCACGAATGTACTTATCAATGGTCATTTTTTTTTATTTTTATATAAAATTAAGCTTGCAAGTTACACATTTATTCCTATATTTGCACCCGCAAACAAGTTTACTCTTAGTCACTAAAACAGTAAGCTTAACTAGCAAAAAGGCCTCGTGGCGCAACTGAATAGCGCATCTGATTACGGCTCAGAAGGTTACTGGTTTGAATCCAGTCGAGGTCACTAAAAACTCTAAATCGATGATTTAGAGTTTTTTTTTGTACTTTTTACTAATTGACAATTACTTAAAAAAGTTGAAATTTCTCCTCGAGTTACCTTGAATGCTTCAAACCATTCTAAATACATATAATTTATTAACTACTGTACGTAAAAAGGGACACAATACAAACATCGTACAGGATTTCCATCTTTAATTGCTGGAATCCAATTTGGACATAATTTTAAAACTCTTTCTAGTTCTTTTCCCGAACCATAACCAAAATCACGAAGAACTTTTGTATTAGAAACACTTCCATCTTTTTCAATTATAAAGTTAACAAAAACACCTCCAATGGCTTCATCTTTAATTATTTCTTGTGGAGTAACATAATTTTTCTTTAAAAAAGCATGGAACTTCTGTATACCACCAGGAAATTTCGGAAAAACTTCTACGGCAGATGTATTATAAACTTCATTATCTTCTGGCTTATTATCTTGATACTTTTGCAATTTTATTGTTTGTTGAGAAACAGTCTTCACTACATTTTTACGAACCGGTTCTTTCACTACCGAAACATTATTCTTTTGACAACTAAATAACAGTAAAAAAACAATTATCATTAAAAAATTTCTTAACATAGTTTTTTTGTTTAGTGAAGATATTAGACATTTTTAACTGCTTTATTTTTAAAAATAAAAAAACAAAATTTATTCCAATGTATGAGTAATGAATCGAAAATATTTGAAGTAAATTTATTTAAATTAAAAAGAGACAAAAAACAAGAAAGGTTTAGAGAACAAAAAAAAAGATAGATGTTGTTATCTAAATTTTGTCGTTCAGGAAACTTTTATGAAGTTCAAAATATACAAGAAGCACAAAAATACGCTAATTCAGATTCATTTGAGCAGCATTTGATATAGAAGCCTTTGGAGAGTGGAGATTGCAAGCTATATAAATTAAGAAATAATGTATAGAAATTTGTCTGGTAGAGGTCACAATAAAAATACTTTTATCACTTTGATAATTGCGTTTTTTGCTTTAAAACACTTCCTTTGTACATGCCAAAATACAATCTAGATCAACATTACCAACAAGTCATCTACAATAGAGATGAATTAAATCACAATGAATTTGAGTGTTGTACTTTTGAAAACTGTGATTTTAGGGCCTGCAATTTCATGGACGTCACTTTTATTGATTGTGTTTTTACAAAATGTAATTTCGATGGAGCACAAATCAATCATGTTGCGTTACGAACGGTAACTTTTAATCATTGCCAAATCAAAGAGGTGAATTTTGCTATGTGCGACAAATTAATATTTGAAGTACATTTTCATCATTGTGTTTTAGATTTCTCAAAGTTTTATACCCTTAAAATAAAAGGAACCACTTTCAATCATTGTAGTTTAATTGCCGTTGATTTCATGGCAACGGATTTGACTGAAGTTGTTTTTGATGATTGCGATTTATATCGTTCCGAATTCAGCAAAGCAATTGCCAACAAAGCTAATTTCAAGACAAGTTATAACTACACTATAGATCCTTCAAAAACCAAAATCAAAAAAGCAATTTTCAGTCTTAATGAAGCAAAAGGATTGCTTTTCAAACATGAGTTATCAATTGAATAATCAAAGGTTTCTTTTCATCACATAATCTTCCATCATGTAGCCATGTTCTAGCTCAATGTTTATCTCGCTACTGATGGAAAAACCCATTCTTTCATAAAAACAAATCGCTTTATTAAAACGATTAACATTCAGGCACAAGCTAAGAGAACCTTGATTTTTCGCTTCAGAGATAATATAATCTATAATTGCTTTACCTACTCCTTTTCCTTGGGCTGAGGGAAGTATGTAAATTTTATGAATCTTGGTTTGTTTTTGATGGTCATAATTCCATTCATAAGAGGCAAAACCAAGTGTTTGATTTCCTTCATTTGCCAAAACAAAATGATGACCTCTTTGCGTTACACTTTCATTTAGCACAACATCGTTATAAAATGCTCCTAACATGTAATCTAACTGCGCTTTAGGTAGAATTTGACCGTAAGCTATTGGCCATGTTTTGTAGGCTATGCTACGAATAATAGCAAAATCAGTGTCGGTAGCTGGAAGAATCGTAATCATAAAAAAATGATATTTGAAAAAGAAGTACGTTTTTATTTTTTTAGAAAACTAGCCATGAATGGTTTCGTTTTTACCATAATTTGAGATAATAGACTCTTCAAAAACTAACCATTCTCTCCATCGTTTCTCAACATCTATTCCCATGCCATATTTTCTAGCATACGTTATAAAAGTGGTGTAATGCCCCGCTTCACTTTCCATTAAATCTCTGTAAAAAGAAGCCAACTCTTCATCTTGAATATTCTCTGAAAGAACTTTAAAGCGTTCACAACTTCTAGCTTCGATCATAGCCGAAAACAACAAGCGTTCTACCAATCCCGAAACACGGCTGCCATCACTACTTCTTTTCATATACAAATACAGTTCATTCACATAATCATCTTTACGTTCTCTACCAAGCTTCAAACCTCGTTTGATGATAATATTATGTACTTGTTCAAAATGATCAATTTCCTCTTTGGCTAACGCCAATAAATCTTGAACCAAATCTTGATACTCCGAATTATTAGTGATAATAGTTATCGCATTCGTTGCTGCTTTTTGTTCGCACCAAGCATGATCGGTTAAAATCTCTTCAATGTTTTTCTCCACTATATTTACCCATCTTGGGTCTGTGGGTAATTGTAAACGCAATACGCCCATTTTTTTTGTTTAAAGTTAAAAATTTGTTTATGTGGTTTAAGCTTGTTTAATTTTGTTTAATATGACTATCCGTTACTTGTACTAATAATAAATAAGGAACGCGGATGACGCAGATTTAAACAGATTTTTTATTTACAAATCAGTAAAAATCCGTTCAATCCATGTCATCCGTGTTCCATTGTTGAAATGCGGGACACATAGCGGACAGTCATATTGTTTAAAGCTAAAATCGATAAAAAGAAAAAAGTTTAAAGTTTAAATTCTTTGTGAAGACTTTATGTTAACACAAATATTCAAACTTTAAACTTTTAAATTATCAGTTAAACTTTTAAACTATTAAACAATTTAAACCCTTAAACCTTTTGACTTTTTAGAATACAAAAATTGCTCTTTCGCTCATCATTTCATTGACTTGAGCAGCTACTTCTTCTATAACATCTTCGTTTGTATGATTAGTCAAAACTTTATCAATCATAGCAACAATAGTCTCCATATCTTCTTCAACTAAACCACGAGTGGTAATAGCCGCAGTACCTACACGAATACCAGATGTTACAAAAGGAGATTTATCATCAAATGGAACCATATTTTTATTTACGGTTATTTCAGCTTTTACCAAAGCATTTTCGGCATCTTTCCCAGAAATGTTCTTATTTCTTAAATCAATCAACATCATGTGATTGTCTGTACCTCCAGAAATAATTTCGTATCCTCTGTTCACAAATGCTTCAGCCATTGCTTTTGCATTTTTCTGTAATTGTATAGCGTAAGTAAAGAATTCATCTTGTAAAGCCTCTCCAAAAGCGACTGCCTTAGCTGCAATAATATGCATTAATGGCCCACCTTGATTACCTGGGAAAACTGCTAAATCCAATAAAGAAGACATCATTCTAATTTCTCCTTTTGGTGTTTTATGTCCCCATGGGTTTTCAAAATCTTTACCCATCATGATTAGTCCACCACGTGGTCCACGAAGGGTTTTATGAGTCGTTGTAGTAACAATATGACAATGCGGAATAGGATCATTCATTAAACCTTTGGCAATAAGTCCTGCAGGATGAGAAATATCTGCCATCAAAATTGCACCTACACTATCAGCAATTTGTCTGAAACGAGCAAAATCCATATCACGAGAATAAGCAGATGCTCCAGCAATAATTAATTTTGGTTGCTCTTTGCTAGCAATTTCTTGAATTTTGTCATAGTTCAAACGACCCGTTTCCTTATCAACTCCATAAAAAACAGGTTTATACAAACGACCTGAAAAATTGACAGGCGAACCATGTGTTAAATGTCCTCCATGAGACAAATCAAAACCCAAGATAGTATCTCCTGGTTTCAAACAAGCGTGATAAACTGCTGTATTAGCTTGAGAACCTGAATGAGGCTGAACGTTAGCATATTCAGCACCAAATAAAGCCTTTGCTCTATCAATAGCAATTTGCTCGACAACATCTACTACTTCACAACCTCCGTAGTATCTTTTGCCAGGATATCCTTCAGCATATTTATTGGTTAAAACAGAACCAGCCGCCTCTAAAACTTCATCACTTACGAAGTTTTCTGAAGCGATAAGCTCTAATCCGTGTATTTGTCTATCTTGTTCTTCAAGAATTAGGTCAAAAATTTGTTCGTCGCGTTGCATTTCTTTGTTTTTCGTTAATATGGTGCAAAAATACAAAAAAACGTTTGGTTACTAGTCAGATTATAATATATTTGATGTGTAATTTTCAACAATATAATTAACACATTATGCCTATAACCGCTAATAATCCTCATATAAAATCATGGTTAGACGTTTCTGCTGACTGCGATTTTCCAATTCAAAACATTCCTTTTGGTGTTTTTCTTACCAAAGAAAACATTGTAACTGTAGGGACACGTATTGGTGATTTCGCTATTGATCTTGGAGCTTTACAACAACTCAACTATTTTGAAGGTATCGAATTAACAGATGATATGTTTATGCAAGATACCTTAAATGATTTTATATCAGATGGTAAAAAAACATGGCGATTAGTAAGAAATCGAATCTCTGATATTTTCAATGAGAACAACCCCAAGTTAAGGGATAACAATGATCATAGAGAAATTGTCATTTTTAAAATATCTGAAGTAGAAATGCAACTTCCTGTATTAATTGGGGATTATACTGATTTTTATTCCAGCAAAGAACACGCCACCAATGTAGGCAAAATGTTTCGAGATCCTGAAAATGCATTACTACCCAACTGGCTTCACATTCCGGTAGGTTATCATGGAAGAAGTTCTACCATCATCCCGTCTGGAATACCTGTACATAGGCCTATGGGACAAACATTACCTAATGGAGAAACAACACCCGTTTTTGGGCCATCTAGATTAGTAGATTTTGAATTAGAAACTGCTTTTATTACTACAGATGTTAATATCATGGGAGAAAACACTCCTGTTTATGAAGCCGAAGATTATATTTTTGGAATGGTTTTGCTTAATGACTGGAGCGCAAGAGATATCCAAAAATGGGAATATGTTCCTCTAGGACCATTCTTAGCTAAGAATTTTGCCTCTTCAATTTCTCCGTGGATTGTAACCCTTGATGCCTTAGAACCATTCAGGACCAAAGGACCAAAACAAAGTCCCTCGCCACTTCCTTACTTACAATTAAAAGGAAAACATTCTTTTGATATTAATTTAGAAGTAGCCATAACTCCAGAAAATGGCGTTCCAAACGTGATTTCGCATACTAACTTTAAATACATGTATTGGACGATGAGCCAACAATTAGCACACCATACTTCTAACGGCTGTAGAGTAAACTCAGGCGACATGATGGGATCAGGAACTATTTCTGGACCAACTCCTGATAGCTTTGGGTCAATGTTAGAATTAACTTGGGGTGGTAAAAATCCGATCCAAATGAATGATGGAAGCGAAAGAAAATTCATTAACGACTTCGATACAGTTACTATTAAAGGTTACAGCAAAAACAATGAAGTCCGTATTGGTTTTGGTGAAGTAACCAGTCAATTACTACCCCCATTTGTTAGATCATAAAGAGACAAAATAGTATAAAAAAAAACGCCATTCTTAATTATTAAGAATGGCGTTTTTTTTTAATGGTAAGAAGTTAACTATTGAATTTTTGCTTTTAATTCTTTGTATTCAGTAGTCATTTCTAATGCGCTATAAACATTCATAAGTGTTTTTGCTACATCAACATTTTTAGGATCTAACTCAACCGCTTTTTTAAGAAAAGGGATTGTACTTCTAAATAACTCTTCGCGTTTCTTTTTTAATACATCATAACGCTTCATATCAGCAGTAGAAGTACCTAATTTATTCATTTCATCAATAATAGGCTTTTCGTTTTCTAATTTTAAAGCTGCAATATTAATGTATGCATTAGTATAAGCAGGATTAATTTCAATCACTCTATTGTAGTATTTTTCTGCATCTGCACTGTTTTTAGCATTAGCACTTAAAACACCAAGATTAAAAACCAAATCCGAATCATTAGGATTTTTTACCAAAATATCTGCTACTAATTTTTTATACGTATCAAAATCTTTAGCCTCCAAATAAAGATTAGCTTCAGTCAATGCCAAAGAAGTATCCTCTGGATTTGCTTTTCTAGCATCAGCAACCGCTTGTTGTGCTTCCTTAGATTTACCTTGTTGAACCAAAATCAAAGCAATATTCTTATAAATCTCTCCTCTTTTAGAAGGAATAACTTCAGTTCTTGGTTTTTCGTGAGTTCCTAATTTGATCATACGATCTCTTTCGGCAGCGGTTAAATACATATCTTCTTGAGAAGTCAATTTGTTTACTGCGAAATAATTAGTTCCTTTTCCAGAATAGTTTAACTTCTTTAATTCATCATAATTCTTAAGCGCTGCATCATAATTTTTTGAATTCACATAAGTAGATGCTGCATAATACAAGTTAATAGTATCTTTTTTATCTAATTGATAAGCATCATACAATTTTTTGGCTGCCACTTCATATTTATCTGTTTTTGAATCTGCAATAGCCTCGTTGATTAATTTATATTTAATGTCCATTACAGACTTAGAAGCTTCAGGCGTATACTTTGATTTACCAGAGTTTTTCTCTACTTCGATTGACTCTTGGAATGCTCCAGCTGCTAATGATAGATTATTGTCTTTGTCAATGCTTTTATTAGCTAAATCTAACATTACATTCCCTTTAACAAAATAATATTGCGCTTTTTCAGCCTCAGTAGCATTTATAATAACCGTTTCTGCGTCCAACAAAATAGTTTTTGCTTCATCGGATTTACCCGCTTTTAATGCTTTCTCAGCTGCTTTAATTTGATCTTTTTGTGCAAAAGTGGCTACTGAGATCAACATTGTTGATGCGAGTAATACATATTTACTTTTCATGGTATTCTATTTTATATTTATTATTAATTAAAATTTTATTAGGCCTCTTCATCTGAATCATCCTCTTCTGTTTCATCTTCTAAATCCAAATCTTCTTCTTCACTATCATCATCATCATCTGTAGAAGCTTCATCTTCTAACATCTCCATTACTGGTTTAACTCGTTCAATCGTATCGGATTCAATAACATTTCCATCTTCATCAACGATTACTTCAGCAACATCATCTTTCATTACTTTAGTTACTGCAGCAATTGAGTCATTTCCTTTTAAATTAATCAATTTAACTCCTTGAGTCGCACGTCCCATAACACGCAAGTCTTCAATTGCCATTCTAATGGTTAATCCTGATTTATTAATTATCATTAAATCGTCAGCATCTGTAACGGCATTAATAGAAATTAAATTTCCTGTTTTCTCGGTAATATTCAACGTTTTAACGCCTTTTCCTCCACGATTGGTGATTCTGTATACATCTTCACCATCTTCATCAACTAACTTAGTACGTTTTCCATAACCATTTTCAGTTACAACTAATATTTGAGAATCAGTAATATTATCTTTATCGACAGTAACCATACCAATTACCTCATCTTTCTCATCTTTCAAAGTAATGCCTCGAACTCCGGAAGCCGTTCTACCCATCGGACGAGTTTTGGTTTCTTCAAAACGAACTAATTTACCAGACTTAACAGCCAATATAATTTGGCTTTCCCCATTCGTTAATTTTGCTTCTAACAATTCATCCCCATCCTTAATTGTGATGGCTGCTACTCCATTTACACGTGGCTTAGAATATTTCTCTAAAGACGTTTTCTTAACCTGACCTTGTTTGGTTACCATAATTAAATTATGGCTATTTATGTAGTCTTTGTCTTTTAAATCTTGGGTGCAAATATAGGCCTTTACTTTATCATCACTTTCAATATTAACTAAATTTTGAATCGCTCTACCTTTGGCAGTCTTCGTTCCTTCAGGGATTTCGTACACCCTCATCCAGAAACATTTCCCTTTTTGAGTAAAGAACATCATGTATTGATGATTAGTAGCCACAAACATGTGCTCTAAGAAATCTTGATCTCTTGTTCCTGCACTTTTTTGTCCAACTCCGCCTCTATTTTGTGTTTTATATTCACTAAGATTTGTTCGTTTAATATAACCAGCATGTGAAATGGTCACCACCACATTTTCATCAGCAATTAAATCTTCGATACTTACATCACCACCAGAGTACTCAATTAGAGAACGACGAGCATCTCCATACTTATCTTTAATCTCAATCAACTCCTCTTTTATCAAGGCTGTTCTCAAATTTACATCTGCTAATAAAGCACGTAAGTGATCTATTAATTTCATGATTTCTTCGTACTCAGCTCTCAACTTATCTTGTTCCAATCCAGTAAGCTGACGCAAACGCATTTCAACAATTGCTCGGGCTTGAATATCTGAAAGTTTAAATCTTTCAATTAACTTCTCTCTTGCTTCTTCTGTATTTTTAGATGCTTTAATAAGTGCAATGACTTCGTCTATATTATCAGAAGCAATGATTAGCCCTTCTAAAATATGTGCTCTTTCTTCGGCTTTTCTTAATTCGAATTGTGTTCTTCTAATTACAACATCATGACGGTGTTCTACAAAATAGTGAATCAAATCTTTAAGATTCAACATTTGTGGACGTCCATTCACTAATGCAATATTATTTACACTAAAAGAAGATTGCAATTGTGTGTACTTATATAAAGTGTTTAAAACCACATTTGGTGTTGCATCACGTTTTAGTATATAAACAATTCGCATACCGTTTCTATCCGATTCATCTCGAATGTTGGCGATACCTTCAATTTTCTTTTCATTAACCAAATCAGCAGTACGCTTAATCATATCAGCTTTATTTACCTGATATGGTATTTCAGTTACAATAATAGATTCTCTTCCATCTACTTCTTCAAAACCAACTTTGGCACGCATCACAATACGACCTCTACCCGTTTTAAAAGCTTCACGAACTCCTTCGTAACCATAAATTATACCACCAGTAGGAAAATCCGGTGCTTTAATATGAGTGATTAATTCATCAATCTCAATTTCATTATTATCAATATAAGCAAGTGTTCCGCTTATCACTTCAGTTAGATTATGAGGAGGCATATTAGTAGCCATACCTACTGCAATACCAGTAGCTCCATTTATCAATAAAGTAGGAACACGTGTTGGCATTACTTTAGGCTCATATAAAGTATCATCAAAGTTCAATTGAAAATCAACGGTTTCTTTTTCGATATCGGCCATAATTTCTTCCGATATTTTACGCATTCTTGCTTCTGTATAACGCATAGCCGCTGGACTATCCCCATCTACAGAACCAAAATTCCCCTGTCCGTCTACTAATAAATAACGCATACTCCATTCCTGAGCCATACGAACCATAGCATCATATACAGAAGTATCTCCGTGTGGATGATACTTTCCTAAAACTTCACCGACAATTCTTGCGGATTTTTTATGGGCTTTATTTGAAAAAACTCCTAAATCATACATTCCGTATAGCACTCTTCGATGTACAGGCTTTAGACCATCTCTAACATCAGGAAGTGCTCTGGATACGATTACAGACATCGAATAATCGATGTAAGCTGATTTCATTTCATCTTCTATGTTAATAGGAATTAACTTTTCTCCTTCAGACATAAGTTGTTATATTAAATAATTATATTAATTTCAAAACGTGCCAATATACGGCTTTCTGAACTTT
>CAUPCW010000066.1:0-18058 GCA_963509895.1 uncultured Flavobacterium sp. | reverse complement strand
TATAGCAAAAAAAAAGCGTGAAAACACAAATGATTTAACACGCTATAGAGACTAGTTCAATGACTGTCTTGAAGAACAAAATTAATAAAAATTATGATTTTTAATTGAAAATCAACACAGAATCTTGTAGGTATTTTGAAAATTATGATTATAGATTAAGACCTACAAGGTTTTAAAAACCTTGCAGGTCGTGTAGATTAACATCAATTTTTTAGGACTTCCTGCAAGGTCTTTTTTTGACCTTGTAGGTATTTTGAAAATTATGATTATAGATTAAGACCTACAAGGTTCTAAAAACCTTGCAGGTCGTGTAGATTAACATCAGTTTTTTTTGATTTTCTGTAAGATCTTTTTTTGACCTTGTAGGTATTTTGAAAATTATGATTATAGATTAAGACCTACAAGGTTTTAAAACCTTGCAGGTCGTGTAGATTAACATCAGTTTTTTTTGATTTTCTGTAAGATCTTTTTTTGACCTTGTAGGTATTTTGAAAATTATGATTATAGATTAAGACCTACAAGGTTTTAAAAATCTTGCAGGTCGTGTAGATTAACATCAATTTTTTTAGGATTTCCTGCAAGGTCTTTTTTTGACCTTGTAGGTATTTTGAAAATTATGATTATAGATTAAGACCTACAAGGTTTTAAAAACCTTGCAGGTCGTGTAGATTAACATCAGTTTTTTTTTAGGATTTCCTGCAAGGTCTTTTTTTGACCTTGTAGGTATTTCGACCGCATTGAGTGAATATTAAGACATACAAGGTTATTGAAAACCTTGCAGGTCGTGTAGATTAAAATAACAGTTTTTTGAAGTGATGCCAAAGAAGCCAAATCATTACTTTTAGCCCCGACCGTAGTGGAAATCCTTTGTTGCCGGGGTTCGGCAACAAAGATTGTAACGGAGAGCGTGACGATGTTTCTAGAAAATCCCATTCTTTCTGCTCCAAAAAAAATAAATCCGTAAAACTGGTTAGGAATTACGGATTCAAGAAATAGTATTGGTTTTGGTTAGTTTAAAAGGTTGTGGATTAGCTGTTAAGCATTACTGGCATTACAAGCATAGTAACGGTTTCGCCTTCTTCTAAGCCATCTACTGGAGTTAAAATCCCAGCGCGGTTTGGTAAAGACATTTCAAGCATAATCATATCTGATTGAAGATTAGTCAACATTTCGGTTAAGAATCGAGAGTTGTATCCAATTTGCATATCGTCTCCTTGGTAATCACAAGTTAAACGCTCTTCGGCCTTGTTGGAGTAATCAATATCTTCTGCGGATACGTTTAACTCGGCACCAGCAATTTTCAAACGAATTTGGTGTGTGGTTTTGTTAGAAAAGATAGCCACACGACGCACTGAACTCAAGAACAATGTACGGTCGATGATTAACTTGTTTGGGTTTTCTTTTGGAATAACCGCTTCGTAATTTGGGTATTTTCCGTCGATTAAACGACACATCAAAATGTAATTGTCAAAAGAGAAAGTGGCATTGCTATCGTTGTATTCAATTTTTACTTCAGCATCCGAAGTAGAAAGAATACTTTTTAAAATAGTCAATGGTTTTTTGGGCATTATAAAGTCTGCTACTTCAGAAGCGGTAACGTCTGTACGAGCATATTTTACTAGTTTATGAGCATCTGTGGCTACAAATATTAAACCTTGTGGTGAGAACTGAAAAAATACTCCCGACATTACTGGACGTAAATCATCGTTACCTGCTGCAAAAATGGTTTTACTTATAGCTGTTGCTAGAACGTCTGCAGGAACAAGGGTTACAGAAGGTTCGTCAAGGCTAACAGCTTTTGGGAATTCATCACCAGGCGCATAAGCCAAGGCATATTTTCCGGAATTAGAACTAATTTCTATAGTGCTATTTTCTTCTACAGTAAATGTCAAGGGTTGTTCTGGGAACGTTTTTAAGATTTCTAAAAGTAATTTAGCTGGTACTGCAACACTTCCTTTGCTGGTGGAATCAATTGCTAATGAAGCAGACATGGTAGTTTCTAAATCAGAAGCCGAAACTGTTAATTGGTTATTGTCTAATTCAAATAGAAAGTTGTCTAAAATAGGTAAGGTATTGCTACTGTTAATCACACTACCTAATACTTGCAATTGTTTTAATAAGTACGAACTCGATACTATAAATTTCATCTGTATTGTTTTATTTTTTTTGGATTCTATAATAACTAGCCTAGAATACCTGATTACAAATATATCTTAAACTAGTTTACATTTTCAATTTTTTTATTAACACTTAACGGGCATATTTGCGTTTACGAAGATAAGTAAATAGAACTCCGAAAACACCTAAAATTAGAATTGGAAGCCCGATAGTTAGGACTTGGATGTAAGTGTAATTAGCATATACTTTTTCTTTATCCAAAAGCGGTAGATCTAAATCTTTGCTTCTAATGTTAATAAGTCCGCTATCATCTAGCAAGTAATTTACACTATTCATTAGGAAATCTTTGTTATCGTATAGATTTCCTGAACGTTGATCGAAGCCTAGCTCTACAGGTAGTTGGTTTTTATCCAGTTGGTTGCGTAGGATATCACCATCTGAGATGACAATCATTTTTGTAGGCTTACTAGTCGATTGAAAATTAGCTTGTTCAAAGGCTTTTATTCGATTCTCGAAAGCAGAATGGAAGGAACCTTCTAATAAAACCGCCATCGGAATTCCGCCAGTATTAGGATAATCAGCAGGGCTTGTGGTTTCAGAAACCATAGACAAATTAATAGCTGTTGGTGTTCCTATTCGTTTAGAATAGGGAGACGATTGCAATAAAACCGTTTTTTGTATTTTGTTTTTGAGGGTGTCAATAGAACTTGCAAAATCAAATTTAATACCGCCCAAGTTTTTCACTATTGGATGCTTGCTTGTTGGTGTGACTAAAGGAGCAAATTTCCAATTGAATTGTTGAAAACGTGTGGCACTACCAGGTTCTCCTGAAGCTAATTGTATTGGGCTTCCTTGCTCGTCTTTTACCAAATCTGGGTTAATGCGTATGCCATATTTAAAGAACATATCATTTACATTCAAATCTCTTGGGTAGGCTAGACTCGCTCCTGATGGATTGTACAAACTATCTATCTCGGCCACTACTTGATCAACCAACCAAATGGTTTTTCCTCCGTTCATTAAGTATTGATCTAAAACTTGTTTTTCGCTTTCGCTAAAAGCTTCTGATGGCTTTGCAATTACGGCTAAATCATATTCTTTGAGCTCTTGTAAACTTCCTTCAGGGTTTGTTGCTACTGAGTCGAGTGTAAAAGGAGCAATAAAATAACTCTCTCTAACCTGTAACAAAAACTTAGCAATAAAAGCTTCTTTTAGTTCCCCATTTCCTTTGATAATGGCAACTTTTTTCTGTTTGCCCTTCGTGATTTTATTAAAAGCATCCGAAAGTGAATATTCTAAATGCTGAACCGAACCAATCACTTTTTGAGTCGAAGTGGTTCCCATTTGGTTTTTAAGTAATGGAATCGAAACTTCTTTGTTGTCATAAGTGGCAATCGCCCAAGGAAAAACCAATGCTTGGGATTGTTTTCCTTTGTCATCCACAGTGATGTTAATGGGAGTTAATCCTTTTTTGTACAAATCTTTAATCAGATCCATACTTTCTTCTTGATTTTCCATCGGATCAACAAATTCAAACACAATATTGCTGTTGTACGCCTGAAATTCTTCTAGAATTTGCTTGGTTTCTTGTTGTAAACGCTTGAACTCTGCAGGTAAATCTCCTTGCATGTACACTTTTACCGCTAAAGGATTTTTAACTTCTTTAAGAATATGTAATGAAGTAGGAGAAAGAGTGTATCTTTTGTCTTTGGTTAAATCAAAACGGTAAAAGAAAAAAGAGCCTATTACTTGTAAAGCCAGTAATACAGCAAAAATATAGAGGAGTTGAGTAAGATTGTTTTTTTTAGAGGTCTTCATTACGCTTTAAAAGATTTTAAGTTAAAAACAGTAAAGGATAAAAATAAAATAGTAAGACTGACAAAATAAAGAATGTCTCGAGTATCCAAAACGCCACGACTCATACTTTTAAAGTGATCTTGCATACCAAAAACTGTGATGTAAGAACTCCATCCGCTAAAAACACTGGCCAATCCATTAAAACCAAAATAAAACACAAAACATAAAAATACCGCTATGATAAACGCTACAATTTGGTTTTCAGAAAGCGTAGAAGTAAAAATGCCAATTGAGGTATAGCCACCAATTAAGAAAAGTAACCCAAAATAAGAGCCAATAGTACTTCCTATATCAATATTACCTTCAGGAAAACCTAGACTCGAAATAATATAGACATAGAGAAAAGTGGGTAAAATTGCTAAAACGATTAAAAGTACCGCACCAAAAAATTTTCCACTTGCAATTTCCCAAATACTCAAGGGTTTGGTCAATAACAATTCTAAGGTACCTTGTTTCTTTTCATCCGAAAAACTGCGCATAGTCACTGCTGGAATTAAAAAAAGCAGAATCCATGGTGACACCGTAAAAAAAGGTGTCATATCAGCAAAGCCGGAATTGAGAATGTTATAATCTCCTTCAAATACCCAAAGAAACAAACCATTGATGAGCAAAAACAAGGCGATGACCAAATAGCCCACTGGTGAGCCAAAAAAGGATTTTATTTCTCTAATTACGATTGATTTCATTTTTAAAATTTTTATTTCAATTGTTTAACGGTGTAAGCGTTTATTGATGCTAGTTCAAACCAGAAAATTTAAGCTAAACTGACTACTTTATTTACACTCCAAGCTTCAGGTTTGGCATTGAATAGTTTTTTGGTAAAAGTCCAAACGTCATTAAATAAAGTAGATTGTCTGTAGTTTTCTAAATCGGCTTCTGTTTCCCAATAACTGTAAGTGAAAAACACATTTTCATCGGATTTGTCTTGATACAATTCTAATAAACGGTTGCCAGGCGCATTCCGAATTTGATGTTTCATAACATCAAAATTGGCCAAAAAAGCTTCTCTGTGTTCTGGATGAAAACTCAATTTTACGATTCGTACAAACATGTAGATTTTTATATTAAATTTTAATTATTTCTGTGTGGCACTCTTTTATGAAAACTTGATGGTAATGGTGTCTCTATAATTTAAGCCCAATAAACTATGTGCTGATCCTACCTTTGAAGGGTTACTGCGATAAATAGCAATTTCTAAATAACCTGCTTCGTTGAAAAGTGCCAGTTTTTCTCCTTCGTAATATTTCATAGGATATTTATTTGAAACAGCTATTGCCGAATAATTAGATACAATCGTTTTGATGCTTTTGGTTTTTAAAATAATTTCAAAGGCACGACCTTTAGCGGCTTCTGTAAACTGAGTTTTGGTAATATTGGTCACCACATTACCAAAATGATCTATATACATCACAGAACCTGATAATTGCGTGCCATGATCGTTTAAGGCAACTTGCATTTCGGTCACCTCTTTAATGGATTGTATCTCTTTTCCGATCACATTTAGCAATCCGCCATTAGCCAAATGACAGGCTACTTGAACAAATACATCCAAATCTGATGCGCCATGATGCAAGCGATCATGGATGTTGATGGCTACCATTTTTTGAGGCACTATTTTTTGACACAACATACTCAAAATCCCGTTATCAGCTGCTATAAAATAGTGATCGTTCCATTGTATAGCAATATGTTGATTCTCTTTGTTTAATTCAATATCTACACCAATTAAGTGAACAGTTCCTTTGGGAAAATTAGCATAAGCAGCACATAGTATGTAGCTAGTTTCTAATATGTTAAAAGGGTCAATGTTGTGAGATAAATCGATAATTGTCACATCTGGATTTGTCGATATTATCTTACCCTTAAGAGCGCCTACAAAGTAGTCTTTTAAGCCGTAATCGGTAGTAAGAGTAATTATTGACATAATTTTGTTTATAACTATTTCGGGCAATTTAAACCAATTTTGCTTAAATTTGAGATATGCAAAGCTACTAATTTCAGCTATTATTTTTTAATTAAATACTACTCCATTTTGAACGAAAGAACCATTGAGTTAAACGACATCGCTCCAAAAGAGTTTTGGGGCGCTCAAGATACTCATCTTGATATGATTAAAAAATATTATCCTAAGCTAAAAATAGTCGCTCGTGGGTCTACTTTGAAAGCTTTTGGGGAAAAAGAAGTTCTGGATGAATTTGAAAAACAATTCCAACGACTCATGTTGCATTTTACTAGATACAACAATATTGATTTGAATGTGATTGAAAGAGTGATTATGAATGACACTCAAGACAATCGAAAAATGGCTGATTACGATAAAATTTTAGTACACGGTGTAGGTGGTAAAATTATCAAAGCCATGACGCCCAACCAGCAATTACTGGTAGATACCTTGAATAAAAATGATATGGTGTTTGCCGTAGGACCCGCCGGAACTGGTAAAACATATACTGGTGTAGCTATGGCAGTAAAAGCCTTAAAAGAAAAACAAGTCAAGAAAATCATACTGACACGCCCTGCTGTAGAAGCTGGCGAAAATTTAGGATTTTTGCCGGGTGATATGAAAGAAAAGCTAGATCCGTATATGCAACCTTTGTATGATGCACTTCGTGACATGCTTCCCAACGAAAAATTAGAGGACTATATCACCAAAGGAATTATTCAAATTGCACCGTTGGCTTTTATGAGGGGTCGAACATTAGATCATGCTTTTGTTATTTTGGATGAAGCACAGAACACGACACACTCACAAATGAAAATGTTCCTGACTCGTATGGGAAAATGTGCTAAGTTTATGATTACTGGTGATCCTGGTCAAGTTGATTTGCCCAGACGAACCATTTCAGGTCTTAAAGAAGCTTTGTTGGTTTTGAAAGATATTGAAGGTATTGGAATTATATATTTAGATGACAAAGATATTGTACGCCATCGTTTAGTTAAAAAAGTAATCGATGCGTATAAGCAGATTGAAAACAATGATTATTAGATTTTAAATTTAGTTAGACAAGCGAAAAGAATAAGCCCGTTTCAAGCTTTTCTTTTCGCTTTGTTATTTTATTAAAAACAAGGAAGAAGAGGGATTTATAATGAAGGATTTACACGCAAACATCAAAGTAATTGTTTCTGATTTAGATGGAACATTGCTCAATTCAAATCATGAAATTACAGCAGAAACCAAAGCGGTTTTTAATCAATTGCATCAAAAAGGATATGTAATCATCATAGCAACTGGGAGGCATCACATCGATGCTCAGGCAATTATCAAAGGACTTGATATTCCGTTATATCTAGTAACTTCAAACGGAGCTAGAATCCATGACCCAAATAATAAACTTTTATTTTCATTTGATATTAAAAGCGAAATTATAGCCTCTGTTTTCGAATTGGATATTGATCCTACCATAACTACTGTGCTATTTAAAGAAGAAGTTTGGTTAACGTCTAAAACCAATAAAAAAATCAATAGTTTTCAGCGAGATTTATCCTATCCGCCTGAAGTAGTTGATTTTAGTACTCTAAGAGATTATAGTGCTATAAAACTATTTTTTACTCATGATAGCCATGAAGTGTTACAGGATTTGAAAGATCAAATTCTGGAGACTCATTCGGACTATCTTTGTCATGCTTTCAGTTTGCCTTTTTGCTTGGAGTTTATGGACAAGTCGGTAGACAAAAGCGTAGCGATTGAAACTATATTAAAAAAAGAAGGTTTTGCATTTGAAAACACCATTGCTTTTGGCGATGGATTTAATGATGAAAAAATGCTAGATAATGTAGCCAAAGGATTGATCATGCAAAATGCTCCCGATACTTTAAAAAACAAACTAAAACATCTGGAAGTGATAGCTTCTAATAATGACAATGCGGTGGCAAATTATATCACTCAAAATATTTTAAGATAGTTTCACTCTTTTTTTTAACCTAATCCAAAAAAATAATTCATACCAATAATAAATAGTTTAATGCAATTCAGAATGATAAAAAACACACTAGTAGCTTTTGGTTTATTTGCCACTTTTTTTGTTCAAGCACAACAGCTTAAATTAGAAGAAATCATGAAAGGAAATGATTTCATAGGTTGGCAACCCGAAAATCCTCGTTGGTCTTTAGACGGTCAAAAAGTATTTTTTGAATGGAATCCGAACAAAGAATGGGGAGCAAGTACTTACTTCTGGCAAAAAGGAGCCAAAGCACCAAAACTAGCTACACCCGAAGAAGCCGCGTTCTCTAGATTTAATATCAAGATCAACAAGAGTGGTACGATTGGATATTACAGTAATAAAGGAGCTATTTTTTCTTATACTACAAAAGATAAAGTAACCAAAAAACTATATGCTAGTGCTGCTTCTATTGCTAATTTAGAACTTGGAAGTAGGGAAGGGGTTTTGTTTTTTGAACAAAATGATAATTTGATGCAGTTGGATACGAAAGCTGGAACGTTACTTCAGGTGACTAATTTCAAAAAAGGGACTTTGAAATCAAAAAAGGAGGATGAAAAATCATTTTTGAAAACACAACAAACTGAATTGTTTCAATTTATTAGAGACCAAGAAGCCAAAAAGAAATGGAATGCAGAGCGAGCCAAGGCTATTACATCTGATTTTCCTAAAGAATATTGGTATGGCGAAGATGACTTGGGAGCTTTCAAAATGAGTCCAGATGGTAGGTTTGCCACTTTTAGATTGACTCAAGAAGCGAAAAATAAAAACGAAAAAATGGAAGTTTTTATCACTGCTGACGGATACAACCAATCGCCAGATACCAAAGAGAAAGTATCTGTCAAAAACTTAGTAAATTCTAGAATGGGAATTTATAATGTGGCCAAAGACACGGTATATATAATTAATTTTTCAAAATTATCGCATATCAAAGAACAACCAGAATATTATGCTTTGTATGATAATCTAAAAAAGAAAGAGAAAGAAGATAAATTAATTGTTGCTCAAGATCCGGTATATAACGAAACGGGTTCTTTTGCTGTAGTTGAAATCAGAAGCCAAGATAATAAAGATCGTTGGTTGGTAAATCTTAATTTAGAAAGCGGTACTTTCGAAGAGATAGAGCATCAACATGATGTGGCTTGGATTGGTGGCCCCGGCATTCCTTCTTATTCATTTGGCTCTGGGAATTTAGGCTTCTTGTATGATAATGAAACTATTTATTTTCAATCAGAAGCTACTGGTTTTTCTCATTTGTATACCTATAATTTAAAAACAAAAAAGAAAACGCAATTAACTAGCGGTAAATGGGAAGTTCGTGACATAACCTTGTCAAAAGATAAGAAAACATTCTATTTATCAACCAATACTACGCATCCTGGAAATCGTGAGTTTTATAAATTGAATGTTAATGATACCGTTCTGCAACCAATATTGACTGCCGATGGAGCGCATGAAGTAAGTATGTCACCTGATGAAGCTAACTTATTGGTTCGTTATTCTTATAAAGATAAGCCATGGGAATTGTATGTGGCTTCTAATGTAAAAAACGCAAAACTTAGTCCTATTGCAAGTTCTACTTCCGAAGCTTTCAAAAGCTACAAATGGAGAAAACCAGAAGTGATAACCTATAAAGCACAAGACGGTGCTACCGTTTACGCAAGATTGTACCAACCTGAAGTGGCTAAAGCCAATACGGCTGCGGTAATTTTTGTTCATGGCGCGGGATATTTACAAAACGCCCATAACTATTGGAGTAATTACCACAGAGAATATATGTTTCATAATTTGTTGACCGATTTAGGTTACACCGTTTTGGATATTGACTATAGAGGTAGTGATGGGTATGGAAGAGACGTAAGAACAGGTATTTATCGTTTCATGGGAGGAAAAGATCTTTCAGATCATGTGGATGGAAAAAAAGTATTGGTAGACAAATACGGTATTGATCCGAATAGAGTAGGGATTTATGGAGGATCCTATGGTGGTTTTATTACTTTGATGGCGATGCTAACGACTCCAAAAGAATTTGCTTCTGGAGCAGCTTTACGTTCGGTAACGGATTGGGCGCATTATAATCATGGCTATACCGGTAATATTTTAAATTTTCCTGAAACGGATCCTATTGCTTTTCAAAAAAGTTCCCCTATTTATTATGCAGATAAATTGGAAGGCAACTTATTGATGCTACACGGAATGGTAGATGACAATGTAGAATACAAAGATATCGTTCGTATTTCTCAACGATTTATCGAATTAGGAAAGAAAAACTGGAGTTTAGCTTCTTTTCCGGTGGAAGCTCACGGTTTTAGAGAAACCTATTCATGGGTAGACGAATACAGCAGAATTTTGCAATTGTTCGAATCCACTATTGGAAAAAAAGAGAGTAAGTAAATTATACCAACGCTTTTCTTTGCTTGCTCCTAGAAATAGTTTTAAATTTGCGTTCTTAAAAAAAACACACAACATACAACACAATGAGTACAACGATTACAACTACCAATTTTAATTTTCCGAATCAAAAATCCGTGTATCGCGGTAAAGTTCGTGAGGTTTACAATATCAATGATGATCTTTTAGTAATGGTAGCCACCGATAGGCTTTCAGCTTTTGATGTAGTTTTACCAAAAGGGATTCCATATAAAGGGCAAATTCTAAATCAAATTGCAACCAAGTTTATGGAATTGACTAAAGATATTGTGCCTAATTGGTTAGTAGCCACGCCAGATCCAAGTGTGGCGGTGGGCCATTTATGTACTCCTTTCAAAGTAGAAATGGTGATTCGTGGGTATCTTTCGGGACATGCGGCTCGTGAATATGCTGCTGTCAAAAGAACACTTTGTGGAGTAGCAATGCCTGAGGGTTTAAAGGAAAATGATAAATTTCCAGAACCAATCATTACACCAACCACCAAAGCAGATAATGGTGAACACGATGCTGACATTTCGAGAGAAGCTATCTTGTCTAATGGTATTGTTACCGAGGAAGATTATGTAGTACTTGAAAAGTACACTCGTGCTTTGTTCCAAAGAGGAACTGAAATTGCCGCAAGTCGTGGTTTGATTTTGGTAGATACTAAATATGAATTTGGTAAAACCAAAGAGGGACAAATCGTATTAATAGATGAAATTCATACACCAGATTCTTCTCGCTATTTTTATTCAGAAGGGTATCAAGAGCGTCAGGATAAAGGTGAGGAGCAAAAACAATTGTCTAAAGAGTTTGTGCGTCGTTGGTTAATTGAAAATGGATTCCAAGGGAAAGAAGGGCAACAAATTCCTGAAATGACAGAGGAATACATTGAATCTGTTTCAGATCGTTACATCGAATTGTATGAAAATATAATAGGTGAAAAGTTCGTGAAAGCGGATATTTCCAATATTAATGAACGTATTGAAAACAATGTTTTGGAGTATTTAAAAGGATAGAGCACTACTAAAACATATTCTTTAAAACCTCATGCTATGAAAATAGTTTGAGGTTTTTTCGTTTGTAAATACTTCAATTTCCTTGTTTTTAGCGGGTTATCTTTTGTGCTTTGTTAATTATTTGTTAAATATAAGTACTATGTAAAACAAGATACTGTTTAAAAGACATATATTTGCATAGGATATTATTATATAAAACAATAAATCAAAAAACTAAAAAAATAAAATCATGAAAGCATCAATTATTTACACAGTAGCAGTATCAGTAGTTTTAATTTCAAATTTAGAAATTCGTTTAGACAAAAATAATTTTGCTAAAATTGGAACTAAAACAGCAATTAAAATTAATCCTAGTTTGAAACAAAATGAAAGTCAAAAAAATACAGTAGATTTTACAAAAGTTCAATTAGCTAAAACAACTTTTGAAGGAAAAAATGAAAGTCGAATAGTTTTAGTAAAACCAGCACTAGTTTTAGAAGAAGCACCAATAGTTTTAGCATTGGTTTCATCAACTCAAAATAGTATTTCTTTTGAAAGTGCCATAATTGAAGAAACAGAAAAAGATGAAACCAAAGCTTTAGATTTTAATTGGATCAATACCTTAGCAATGTACGATGAAGCTATTGTTTCGCCTTCTTCAAACATAGAAAACAATATATTGGACTTTAATGTAATAGGGGAGGATAGTACATTATCAGAACAGCCTTTGGACTTTAAATGGATTGATACCTTGCAAATGTTTGATGAACCTATTGTGACTCCAAAGCAAATGTTATCCGAATAGCGTTTAGTTATTTAAGATGGCTTAAAAAAATAGATTTGAATAATGAACTTATTCAAAATGTAAAATATAAGTTAATATTTTTTATGTAATGTAACAATAACCATTCTATAACGTCTATTGTAATAGAGTGTTTTAATTTTGGAATGTGTTAAATATCAAGTTATTAAGATAAAAGTTAAATATTAGTTAATAAATAGTACCTTGCAATACATATAAATAAAAAAGGAATACATTTGAATAGAAATTAAATCAATAAATAATAATAAAATCATCAATCTTTAATCATCAATCAAAAATCACAATCATCATGAAAAAATCAATCATTTGTTTAGGATTAATCGTAGTACTATCAAGTTTTACTACAAAAGTGCAAGCAGCAAACGTTAAATCATTTGCTAAATTAGAAGTTATGACACCTGTTTATGGAGAAGCTACGCCATTGCATGTTGCGATTTATAAAGGAGACTTGGAATTCATCAAAAAATTAATCGCCTTTGGTGCTGATGTCAATGAAAAATCATACGGTTTAACACCTTTAATGATTGCAGCCCGATACAACAAAGTCGAAATCATGAAATTGCTAATTACCAAAGGGGCAAAAGTGGAAGAAAAAACAAGTTTTGGTGCCGATGCCTTGAAATACGCACAACTATCCAATGCCAAAGAAGCCTATGTTTTTCTTCAATTGAATAAAGAAAACGCCTTGGCTCAGCGTTAATAGCATCAATCATCAATCAAAAAAAAATGAAGCGGACTCGTCGAGTCCGCTTCATTGCGTTTACTTATTACTCTATAGTTTTAACCGATTACACTTGCAACCAGAAAAAGAACGATTAATACAATAACTACTACTTTTAAGTATTTTGAGTTTCTCATGATTTATTTTTTTAAGATTCCAAAAATATAGATTCTTTTTGATTTTTAGTCATCATACAGTTTTTTTAACGAATGGGAATCGGAAATACGGGTAAACTAGCATGTCCTAAAGTATCTACTGACTGTACTGCAAAGAAGTAATTGTCTTTTGAATAGGGGATTTCGGCTTTGGTATCTTTTACAAAATAAGCTTTTTGCCAATGCGAAGCGCTAGTTTCTCTAATCAGAATAGTATAACCATAAACAGGTTTACCTTGAGGTGCTTGCCAAACTAGTACGGATGAATTGGTTAATTCTTTAACTTCAATTCCGACGTTTTCTGGTGCTTTGGGAGACCAAGCTAAATTGCTGAAAGTAGCCAAATTAGAACAGCTTACTTTACGCATGTATTCAAAGTCCATGAACTCAGGTAAATCGCCATATTGAATGTTGTTTTCTTTGCGAACGTTTTGATGTTGATGGTCATAGTTCTCATTCATTTCACAAAAACGAATCGCTGTAAATCCATTTTGGCTAAAGGGAGTATGGTCACCACCTCTTAAAAAACGATCATTTCTGTACACCAATTGGATGTCTAGTTGCGGTACATATTGATTGGTTACCGTTTTGATGTAACGAGCCAATTGTCTTGATGGACTATCATTGTCGCGATTAGTAGCTTTTCTCATTTTTGCTTCGACCTCCGTTTCGGTATAAGGAATTGTTTCGCTAAATACACGCACTTGGGTATTATCACGCAGTTGGGTGCCGCTTGATAAACTATTGCCAATCATATCATTATTGAGCATTGCGATTAGGTTCCATTTTTGTTCTTTGGCAATATCGGCTAAATGTTTTGCCCCATACAACCCTTGTTCTTCACCCACTACAGCTACAAATATGAGGGTAAACGGAAATTCTCTTTGACTCATGATCCTGGCCAATTCCATCACACAAGCCACTCCTGAGCCATCATCATTGGCTCCTGGCGCATCTGATTTGGCATCCATTACATCTGAAGCACGAGAATCCAAATGCCCACTTATAATTAGAACACGATCATCGGTTGGGTCAGTTCCTTTTAACGTTGCCATTACGTTACCTAATTCGCTATCCACTGCGATTCTTTTGCCATCGGCTTTGATGGTGAAATAGTCAATTTTAGAGGTCAATCTTCCATTGGTAGCCACAGAATATTTGTCAAATTCTGATTTCACCCAACGCTGAGCAGCACCTATTCCGCGTGTGTTACTTTTAGTATCACTTAAAGTATGTCGAGTTCCAAAAGATACCAATTTTTTTACAATTGTTTCGAGGTTTTCGGTTTTGACTTCTTGAATCATTTTAGCAATTTCTGGATCAGAAGTTGTGTTTTGAGAGTGTAAATTTGAAGCTAGAAAAAATAGTAAAAAGAGTTGAAAAATTACGGTTGGTTTCATTGGTGATGGTTTGATTTTTTCAAATTTAAACAAATTAAATATTTATAGGCATTTTGATTTAGAGATTAACACTTGTACAACTGTGAACTTCGCAAGATACAACGAAGAATCTCAATACTTAGCTGTTGAATAAAGCAAAGTCTTTGTACCTTTGCGCCATAGAAAATAGAAGAAAATGATTCAAATTGGAAAATACAATACCCTAACCATATTAAGAGATACCAAAGTAGGTTTGTTTTTAGGTAATCCAGAACAAGATCCAGAAGGTGTTCACGATATTCTTTTACCTAACAAATATGTTCCAAACGAATTTGAGATTGGAGAAGAATTGATTGTTTTTGTGTATTTAGACCATGAACAACGACCTGTTGCTACCACTTTAGAGCCATATATTTTATTAAATGAATTTGCTTTGCTAAGAGTAAATTACATCAATCAAGTAGGGGCGTTTATGGATTGGGGAATGGAAAAAGATATTTTGGTTCCATTCAAAGAGCAAGCACGTCCTATGGAAAAAGGTAAACGCTACTTGGTGTATTTATATATGGATGAAAAAACGAACCGCTTGGTTGCTTCTAGTAAAACCAATCAGTTTTTAAGTAATGATGTGCTTACAGTTGAAAAAGGAGAGGAAGTTGATTTAATTGTTTCGCATATCACCGAGATTGGAATTAATGTAATCATCAACGAAAAGCATAAAGGATTACTTTACAAAGATGAAGTGTACGATGATGCCATTCGTACCGGAGATAGAATGCGTGGGTATATTAAAAATATTCGTCC
This sequence comes from uncultured Flavobacterium sp., assembly GCA_963509895.1. Classification (GTDB taxonomy): domain Bacteria; phylum Bacteroidota; class Bacteroidia; order Flavobacteriales; family Flavobacteriaceae; genus Flavobacterium. The sequence continues at coordinate 2,856 of CAUPCW010000066.1, read as the reverse complement.
TGATAACAAAATAGATGTGGCTTTACAAGTGCAAGGTTATCAAAGTATTGAGCCTAATGCTGAAAAGATTTTGAATGAATTGAGGGCAAGTCGTGGATTTTTACGATTAAATGACAATTCACATCCCGAAGACATTAAAACTGTTTTGAAGATGAGTAAAAAAACATTCAAAAAAGCCATTGGGGCTTTGTATAGAGACAAAGTGATTGAGATTAAAGAAGATGGAATTTATTTGATTCAAGAATAATCTTATGTAGATAGTAAGTGAAAAAAACTCCGTTAGTATAACGGAGTTTTTTTATGGCTTTGATTTACTTGAAATAAGAAAAACTTTCGTTGTTCTCTATTTTTAATAAAGTTTCATAGATTAACTGTATAACGTTTTCTACATCTTTACGATGAACCATTTCTACCGTGGTATGCATATAACGAAGTGGTAATGAGATCAACGCCGAGGCTACACCACCATTACTGTAAGCAAAAGCATCGGTGTCTGTTCCGGTAACACGAGAGGAAGCCAAACGCTGAAACGGAATGCCTTTCTCAGATGCAGTATCCAAAATAAGTTCTCTAAGATTATTTTGTACAGCAGGAGCATAGGTAATTACGGGGCCTAAGCCAATTTTAGTTTCACCTTCGATTTTTTTATCAATCATAGGTGTGGTCGAATCATGGCAAACATCGGTAACAATAGCTACATTAGGTTTGATAGTTTGTGTGATCATTTCAGCACCTCTCAACCCCACTTCTTCTTGAACTGCATTGGTGATATAAAGTCCAAAAGGTAGTTTTTTCTTGTTTTCATGCAATAATCGAGCAACTTCAGCAATCATAAATCCCCCCATTCGATTATCAATCGCACGGCAAACAAATTTATTGTCATTTAGGATCATAAACTCGTCGGGATAGGTTATGACACAGCCCACATGAACTCCCAATTTTTCCACTTCTTCCTTAGTCTCACAACCCAAATCAATAAAGATATTGCTTGTTTTTGGATTTTCTTCTTTGTCTCGATTACGAGTATGTATGGCTGGCCAACCAAAAACACCCTTTACAATTCCTTTCTTGGTATGAATATTCACTCGTTTGGAAGGAGCAATTTGATGATCGGATCCGCCATTACGAATAACATATACCAATCCATCTTCGGTAATATAGTTAACATACCAAGCAATTTCATCAGCGTGTCCTTCAATGACAACCTTAAAGGGAGCGTCAGGATTTATTACTCCAACTGCAGTACCGTAGGTATCCGTTATAAAAGTATCTACATAAGGGTGTAGGTACTCCATCCAAATTTTTTGTCCCTCAGATTCATAGCCAGTAGGGGAAGCATTATTTAAGTATTTTTCTAAAAATGCCAACGAAGTAGCATTTAATATTGATGGTGAACTCATAAAAATTATTTTTGGCTAATTTATAAATTTGGCATTAGACTTGCATATAAATTTATAATTTTGAATCATAAAATTTTCCCATGAACCAATTCTCCTTTTATTTCTTTTTTCTTTTGTGTTTTGTTACAGCTCAAGCGCAAGTTGTCCCACAAGAAACTAAAAAAAACGACCCTATTCTTATTGAAAACGATAGTATCCTTAGTGATACCATTCTGTTGCCGGAAATAATTATAAGCAAAGAAAAATTAAGTCTTGAGGATAAAAAGCAATTCTTAATTCTTCAAAATAGAGTCTATAAAACCTATCCTTATGCAAAATTAGCCTCCGAAAGATTAGTAGCACTCAAAAAAGGAATGTCATTTTTGAAAACAAACAAAGAGAAAAAAAAGTATTTCAAAATTGTTGAAGACTATTTATCTAATGAATTCGAAGCAAAGCTAAAAAAACTTTCCAGAAAGCAAGGTCAAATTTTAGTTAAGCTAATTCACAGACAAACCGGAATCACTACTTATGATTTGGTTTCAGACTTAAAAAGTGGATGGAAAGCATTTTGGGCCAATACCACCGCTCGTGTTTTTGATATTAATTTAAAAATGAAATACCAACCTTTCGAGGTAAACGAAGATTTTTTAATAGAAACGATTTTAGTTCGTGCTTTTGAATCGGGTCGACTACAAAATCAACCACCCGCTTCTCCTGTAGATTACGGAGCTCTTAATGAATCTTGGCAGGCAAAAGCGAGTAAGTCCCACTAGTATTTTTTATTCATAATAAGTATAGCTGTCTTTGGGCAGCTTTTTTTATATCTTCCTATATAATCACTCGTATATCACCAGTTCGCGCGATTCGTTATGAGTAATAGTTTGGCGTTCTCCTTATATATAGACAAGTTTAGTTTTAAGCTAGAACATTATTGCTACTATATATAAGGAGCCGGGCTATCCGCTACAAGTCCTCGCTCCGGAAAATCGGAGCTGTGGGTTTTTCACTACTATCCCTAACGCGTAAAGTCATTGCTAAGTACTAATCTTGTATGTAGACTACTGTTTTTTTGATGTCATAAAGATGAAATTAGGATAAAGCGAATGGTTTTATTTTATAATCTCGAAACTTAAGATCAAAAAATCGTCACACTTCCGTGAGCAATCTAAATGCTGTATGTACTATATATAATGTACGGATAGTCTATTTTGCTAATGTTATTGTACTATAAGTTGTTTATTGCATTTTTTTCAATTTGTAAGTTTAGTGTTAAATAATGATTATCAGTGTTTTATTGATAGATTAAAAAATAAATCAAAAAAAGTTATAAAAAGGCATTGTTTAAATGAAAAAAGGGTCTACTTTTGCACCCGCAACAACGGCGACGTTCTTTTAAATACTGACAAGCGATTGAGATTAACGAGAAGCGATTTTCGAAAAAAAATTAAAAAAAGCTTGTGAGAAATAAAAACGT
>CAUPCW010000065.1:0-18286 GCA_963509895.1 uncultured Flavobacterium sp. | reverse complement strand
TTTAGGAGTTAGGGAACCAATTTATATGACTTACGAAGGTGTACTCTCCAAAATGCCAACCGAAATAGGCAATCCTATTCAATATTATTTAGTTTTTGAATCCAGTTTTTTAAATATTAACCAACTTTTGAATAAAGAAATTAGTATTCAATTTCTAGGATATCAATGTTTGAATTGCGGGAAAAAGAAAAAAATATTTCGTCAAGGATTTTGTTACGACTGTTTTTATTCAAGCCCAGCGGTGGGCGATTGGATTATGAAACCCGAGTTAAGTACCGCACATTTAGGCGTTGAAGACAGAGATTTGGCTTACGAACAAAAAGTGCAATTACAACCCCATATTGTATATCTAGCCTTGTCGAGCGAGGTCAAAGTAGGAGTCACGCGCAAAACCCAAATGCCTACCCGCTGGATTGACCAAGGTGCCGAAGAAGCTATAGTAGTAGTTGAGGTTCCCAATCGATATTTGGCAGGAATTACAGAGGTGGCGCTAAAAAATCATTTTGCAGACAAAACCAACTGGCGCAAAATGTTGACCAATAGTTATGACGCCGTAGATTTGGTTCAAGAAAAGGCAAAAGTTCAAGCTTGGCTGCCAGATGAAGTTCGCGAATATTTCAGTTTAGATAAAAACGAAATTATTGCCATGCATTATCCAGTAGCAGCTTATCCAGCCAAAGTAAATAGCTTGAATTTAGACAAAACGCCTTTTTATCAAGGGCAACTCATTGGCGTGAAAGGCCAATATTTGCTGTTTCATGACGGAACCGTTTTTAATGTTCGAAGCTACGAAGGCTATGTGGTAAAAATAGAAATGCAATAATCTTAAATATTTTGAAGCGGAATGATTTGGGATTTTTTGGATGCAAAGTCCCGCTGTCCTTCCAATCTTTTTAAAAAATAACCCTTTAAGAGTTCAAAACACCGAAAGGGTTATTTTTTAAAAAGGATTTTCCCTCCCATCGGGGCTAAAAGGATGTATAGTGCCATTCAGGAAACCAAACTGATTAAAAATAAAACCGTTTAAGTAAAAGCTTAAACGGTTTTTAGTAGTTGATTTTTATTCTATTTTTAGTTCCATCGGAAGTATAGCCTGTATTCCTTTGCGTTGTTTTATACGCTTAACTTCTTCAAGTAAACGGAAATTTTCTTCGCCAATTTCTTCTTTTATAAAAGCTGTTTTTGATTTTGCAAACGGGAAATTAGCAAAAATATCTTCAAAACTTTTCTCATATTCTGGGTAGTTTACCGTGCTATACGATTTAATTTTGGCCAACTTTGCCGCTTCGGCTAGTGCTTCTCTCAAGCCGCCAATTTTATCTACTAGTCCAATTTTTACTGCCTCAGCTCCCGTCCAAACACGACCTTGACCTATAGCATCAACTTGTGCAGTAGTCATTTTACGTCCTGCTGCAACGTGACCAATAAAGGTAGCATAGATGTTTTCTACACCTTCTAGCGTTATGGCTTTGAATTTTTCATCCATTGGTACAAACGGACTATAATTCGATGCGTTTTCGTGAGTTCTAACTTGTTCAGTATTGATACCGTAGCGGTTTGCAGCAACTGAGAAGTTAGGTAGCGTTCCAAAAACGCCTATAGAGCCTGTAATGGTATTTTTTTCAGCAAAGATAGTATTGGCGTTACAAGCAATATAATATCCGCCTGATGCGGCATAATTACCCATAGACACTACAACAGGTTTTACTCTTTTTGTCAATTCTATTTCTCTCCAGATTAAGTCAGAGGTTAAGGCGCTTCCACCAGGGCTGTTAATACGCAAAACAATTGCTTTGATGTCGTCATCTTTTCTGGCTTCTTGAAGAGATCTTCTCATCGAGCCTTCACCAATCTCGTTTACATCTCCTTCACCGCTACCAATTTCTCCTTGAGCATATACAATAGCAATAGCATCATTGGAATCCATATTCACAGAAGTAGTAGTTGTTTTTTGGGTGTAATCTGCAATAGAAACCGTGTTATAATCTTCGTCTTTATCTACTTTTAATACCTTTCTAATGGCGTTATGGTAGATATCTTCATAAGCAATGTAGTCAATAAGATTTTGCGCTTTTGCCATTTCTGGGGTTCTAGCCAAAAGACCGTTAGCAATTGTATTTAATTTTTCTACTGGAATATTTCTACTTTTCGAAATGTCTTCTACTATGTTTGTCCAAATTCCGTTTAGTAATGCCATAGTTTGTTCCTTATTCGCATCACTCATTTTGTTTTCTAGAAAAGGTTCAACAGCACTTTTATACTTTCCGTGACGAATCACTTCCATCTTTAATCCAGACTTTTCTTGAAAATCTTTAAAGAACATCACCTCAGTAGATAATCCTTTGAAATCCAATTCTCCAATTGGGTTGATATAAATTGAGTTGGCAACCGAGTTTAGATAATATTCTTTTTGAGAATAACTATTAGCATAGGAATAAATAAATTTTCCTGATTTTTTAAAACGATTTAATGCATCACGAAGTTCTTTACTTTGCGCCATTCCTAGACTAGAGTTGGTGTTTAGTATAGAAATTCCTTTAATGGCATCATCCGTTTCTGCTACTTCTATAGCATTGATAACATCAGTCAAACCAATTTTTTTTCTTTCGGAAAAAGCCGTTATCCAAGGGTCTGAGTATTTTCCAGCATAATCATTAGAAATATCAGATAAATTTAGTTCAATAACTGAATTATTTTCAACTTCAACAGTTTCAGAATCGCCTCCAAAAATGACTCCAATAAGGATGATTCCAAAGAAAGAAAGCATCATAAAAACAAAAATACCAATAACGGTAGCCAAAACATTTCCTAAAAATCTCATAGTTAGTTGTTTTTTATCAATAAGTCTATAACCTAATTGTATTGTTACAAAAGTAGATTTAAATTTCTTTTTTCAAAATAATCTACTAGTATATCAGTAGTGATTTTAATTTTCTTTTCCTTAATTTGTGCCTATTATGAAGTCACAGCATCAAGTCGTATTGTCGTTAGGTAGTAATCAGGGGCAAAGGTTAGAAACCATTATCCAATGTATTGATGTATTGCATCTTGAGGTAGGTACGGTTTTAAAAATCTCCCCAGTTTACGAATCTCCTGCTTGGGGTTTTGAAAGTACACCTTTTTACAATTGCGCCTTAGTTTTACATACTACCGCTTCTCCTTCCCAAGTTTTAACCAAAATTCTTAAAATAGAAAAGCGTTTAGGTCGCGTTCGGACGGCTACAGTTGGCTATGCTGCTAGAAGTATCGATATTGACATCATTGCTTATGATGAATTGGTACTGGATACCGAAAAGTTAAAATTGCCTCATCCATTACTACAAGACCGAAATTTTGTCTTATTGCCATTTCGAGACTTACAGTTGGATTGGATACACCCAATTTTCAAGAAATCTATCCCCGAATTAATTGTCGAAACAACCGATACTAGCATATGTCAAGCCGTAGCGACAATCCCTGCGCCATTGAGTAGCATTCCTCTTGAAAAATTCAATTACATCGCCTTTGAAGGAAATATTGGAGCTGGAAAAACAACCTTGGCAAGCAAAATTGCCGAAGATTTTAATGCCAAAACAGTATTAGAGCGTTTTGCAGACAATCCCTTTTTGCCAAAGTTTTACAAAGACCAAAACCGTTACGCTTTTCCTCTCGAAATGTCTTTTCTTGCCGACAGGTACCAACAGTTGTCAGACGATTTGGCGCAATTCGATTTGTTCAAAGATTTTGTCGTAGCCGATTATCATATTTTCAAATCGCTAATTTTTGCAAAAATCACTTTAGCAGAAGATGAGTACCGTTTGTACCACACCCTTTTTTCCATCATTTATAAAGAAATGCCCAAGCCAGATTTGTACATTTATTTGTATCAAAACACCACCCGATTGCTTCAAAATATCAAAAAAAGAGGCAGAGGATATGAGCAAAATATTTCAGAAGAATACTTGGACAAAATCAATACGGGCTATTTGGATTACATCAAATCACAGCAAGATTTGAATGTCTTAATCATCGATGTTTCAGATCTTGACTTTGTCAAAAACCAGTCAGATTACCTTTTTGTATTGGATAAAATTCAAAAGAAAATTTAGTAAAGAATTAAAATATTTGAAAAAAGTTAATTTTCTATTATAAAATGCGTATTGATTTCAAATGAAACCCTTGTTTTATTCTACCAAATATAAGTTTTTCAAATGCTGTTTCTGATTTGTTTAATTCATTAGGTTCAAAATAGTTTTTTAACTCATCTAAAGTTTCACGGACTGTTTTCCCCTTTTTTATAATTTCTAGGAGTAGGATGTCTAAATCATCAATACAATTAATTGAATAACCTCTAATGTCACACTCAGGGACTAATACTGAGTGTATTTTTTTAGGAGTAAAATTTAATTTAGAATTTATTAATGCGGAAGTGTCTTCATTTTTATTTAAAATATTTGGCCATTCATATTTGCTGGAAATGATCTCGATTTCCGATGATTTTATAATTTTTTTTGAGTGAATAGCTTTAACATCTTCAAAGAATAATTGAAAGTAATAATTCGAATTTAAATCTCTCCCATATAAATAGTCATTTGAGAGTAGAGAAAATTTATCTTTAATTATTTTGTTTGCCTTATTGCAAAAGAGTTCTAAATCTTTTATTTGAATGGAGCTTAGTTTTACATCTTTATTTTTGTCTAAAATACTCTCAACATATAATTTCGGTAAGTCTTGTGGTTTTTGGTTGTTACTTTCCTTAATAATTATCTTATTTTTAAAAGAAATTCTTAAATAGTCACTTCTTTCTACTAATTGTGTTGTCTTATATTCATTTATAAAAGTGTAAAAATCTTTATACAACTGAATTTTATTTTTTTTAAAGAGCTCTATTATTCTATAGTAATAGATGGGATAATCCTGCCTTAATCGGTTTGCCATTTGATTACAAACAAATTCATTTTTTTTGTAGGTTCCTAGTAAATGAAGATATTTTTTCTCATATGGTACTCTTGCGAAATCACCAAAACCCTTGTATTGGTTGTCTCCAATGACTTCAGGAATTAGAACGTTTACTGTTTTCTTTTTAGATTTTGCTAAGCAATAAAAAAGGTACTGTTCGAAAAAAATATTAAAATTTGTAACATCTATTTTCGACAGACTCTTATTGTTTTTATCTACAAACTCAAAAGCTTTTTTTGTATATTCATGAAAGAAGTTAATGTCTTTTCCACCAAAAATCCCTGCATTATAGGCTAAAATAGGATTTCTTTGTTTTCGTTCAACTATTATTTCATCAGGGAAATATTTTAATGAAGACTCTAAAGATTTCATGATTGTGTCATAATAAATAGTTGCAGCTTCTACATTTTGAGCTATAAGGTTACTAGTTAATAAATTTTCGTCAAATTTTTGCCAAACAAACACATCACCATCTACATGTAGAAAGGGTCTTTCTTGTTGTGAATAAGCATATATCTTTGGCAAAGCCCATAGTTGAGAATGATATGTGTTTAGTTTATCGAGATTACAAATTACATTATCGTAAGGTAATTGTAAAATGTCTATTAGTATCTTTTTTGAGTTAGTATCACAATATAAGTCTACTACAGGGTAAAACTGTTTTAATTGTAGGCAACTTAACGTCCAACCCATTAAGTGGTATTCTGGAGCAAGCCAACCAAAATTTGATCGTAACATATCAAGTTTATTACAAGTCCATGAACTCTGAATTATGCGCATTTTACTTAGTTTTATATTTCAAATTATCAAAAAATCTTTCTATCAATCGCCTGTCTTCAGTTATGATTTCTGCTGTACCTTTCGCCTCCGCGTGAAAGTTCAAAACCGTACCATAATTGGTTTTCAATCCATCGGTCAAAAGTACTTGTAACAAATAAGCATTTACTTTATTTTCCTTGTTTGACAAGGTTTGTTCATTAGTAGCTAGTGATATTCGGCTGACTTTTCCTTTAACGGAACCATATTCATTATAAGGATAATTGTCTAGTTTTATGATTACGTTTTGCCCTATTTTCACTTTGCCTGAGCCTTGTTCGGGTAAATTTACTTGTCCAATAATTTCATTCATATAGGGAATAATTTTGAACATTTCTTGTCCGGATTGAATAAAATCGTCATTTTTTAAGAAACTTAAAAAATCGATTCTCCCTGAAATTGGGGCAATAAAAACGTAGGTGTGTTCCCATTTTTTGATAGCATCTAGTAAGTCATAATAGCTATTGTATAATTTGATAATCAGCTCGGTTTCTTTGTTGGATTTTTCTATGGCTAATAATTCCAACTTATTTTCGGCTTCCTGTATTTGATAATCGGTGTTTGTAATTTGTTTGTCAATGGCTTTAAAATCAAGTACCGTATTGGCTTTGGCAATTACAGATTTATCAAAATCGGCAGAAGCCGTCACTTTTTTGCTAAACAAAACAGAATCCCGTTTAAATAATTCCATTGAGCGATTGTATTTGATTTGCTGGTTTTCAAAATCATTTTGCAAAGCGGCAAGAGTTGTCTTTTGCATTTTTAGCAACTTTTGGGTAATTTTTTTTTGAGCCACAAAAGGTTGCTGTTCTTTATAATCCAAAAACTGATACAAGGCACTCAAAAATCCGAAATACGGATTGTTGACATCGCCTAAAGACAGGTTTTCTGGAAAGAAATGACGATGAGCAGCCGAGTTTAGCTTGTGTATGGCAACTTGGTGTAATAAACGGTCTAGTGTTTGAATATCTGTAAGTCGAGCAGAGTTCTTGATATATCCTAAATAGGTTCCAGCTTGTACAGTGGCTCCTCCTTTTTTTTGCAATAAAACAAGGTTTCCTGCGGTGGCCGAAACTATTTTTACGGGAGCTTGACTTGTGTTTAGTGTAATTTGACCATGCAACACCTCAGGATATTTGATCAACCAGCCAAAAATCAGCAAGAGCAAAACCAATCCGATGGCAATACTGCTCACAGCGATACCGAAACTAACAGGCATTTTTTCAATCAAATGCGCTACTTCTTCCGTTCTGTTTTCATGTAGACTTTTGTTAAATTCTTGTTTATCCATTGATACTGTCTCCCATTTGTATTTTTACTAATTGATAATAATGTCCGTTTTCCTTTGTCATCAAAGAGTCGTGATTTCCTATTTCAATAATAGAGCCATTTTTTAATACAACAATCTGATCGGCTTTTCTAATAGTGCTTAATCTGTGGGCGACAACAATTACAGTTTTGTTTTTAAAAATGTCCTCTAGAGCTGTTACTATTTTCTGCTCATTTATAGAATCAAGTGAGTTCGTAGCTTCGTCAAAAAATAAATAATCAGGATTTTTATACAATGCTCTAGCAATAAGTATTCTTTGTTTTTGTCCACCACTTAATCCTCTACCACTTTCTCCCATCATGGTTTGATAGCCTTTTGGCATAGCTTCAATTTCGCTAGCAATGTTGGCTGCGGTAACGGCTTTTTTCAAGCGTTCATAATCCACGTTTTCATCGTCGAGCACAATGTTGTTTTGAATCGTATCGCTAAAAATTTTACCGTCCTGCATCACGGCGCCGCAGCTTTCTCTCCATTGTTTTAGGCTGATGTTCTGGATGTTTAAATTCCCCATGGTCAATTCCCCAAAAGAGGGTTTGTATAATCGGAGGATCAATTTAAGCAAAGTGGTTTTTCCGCTGCCGCTATCTCCCACAATCGCAGTTACTTTTCCTTGTGGAATAATCATCGAAATATTCTTCAAAATATAATCGCCTTTGCGGTTGTATTGAAAAGATACATTTCGTAAAAGTAAGCTTTTGTCTTCGGGTAGTTGGATGCTGTTATTGATCTCGTTTTCTTCCTCTTCTTCTAATTCGTGAATTTCATTTAGGCGCAAGAAGCTAATTTTTGCATATTGAGCCGATTGGATAAACGAAATAAACTGCATAATTGGACCATTGAGCATCCCGATGATGAACTGGGTCGAAATCATTACCCCAAAGGTAATCTCCCCCCGAATAACCGCTTTGGCACAATAAAATGTAATGAACAAATTGGTTAATTGGTTGATGAATTGTGCTCCTAAGTTTTGAGCATTAGTAATGCGCAAAATCTTTTGGTCTATTTTGAACATACGCACCTGAAGGGCTTCCCATTTCCAGCGTTTTTGCTTTTCGTAATTGTTGATTTTGATGTCCTGAATGCTCCCAATGGTTTCTATCCAATAGCTTTGATTTTGAGTATGAACGTCAAAATATTCCCAATCTAATTTTTTTCTAAATTGAAGAAAAAACACCACCCAAAGCATAAAAAGTGTACTGCCCACCAAATAGATTAAGCATAAAACGGGACTGTAAATAAGCAGGATAATGCCAAAAATGAAGAAGGTAAGAATAGAAAAAATAAAATTGAGCGAATTGTTCATGATAAAATCACGAATACGTTCATGATCTTGCGCGCGTTGAAGAATATCGCCCACCAATTTGTTTTCAAAAAAAGTTATGGGCAATTTCATCAATTTTATCAGGTAGTCCGAGATTAACGAAATATTAACCCTTGAAGTGACGTGGAGCAAAATCCAGTCCCGAACCATATTGCTCAACAAAATGCTGACGATAATCACTATATTGGCTATCAAGACCAAATCGATAAAATCGACATCGCTGGTTTGGATTCCCACATCGATAACCGATTTAGAAACAAAGGGTAAAAATGCCTGTAAGACTGTAACGATGAGCATTACAAAGAAAAGGTTCAGAAAACTCTTTTTGTAAGGTGTAAAATAGCCTAAAAAATTCTCTAGTGTTTTTCGGCGTTCCAGTTTATCTTGAACCGAGCGTTGCTTAAAATCAGCCATGGGTTCTATCGCCAAAACAGCTCCCACTTTTTCATTGGTCAACCAACCATTTTGGAAATCAGCTATGGGATATTTTATGCGAGCCTTGGCAGGATCAGACACCCAAACGTATTGAGAGTTGATTTTGTAGACCACTACAAAATGACTGTCTTGCCAATGGATAATGCAAGGTAGCGGTATAAGACGCAATGTATCAAAATCAATTTTGACACACTTTGTTCTCAAACCGATTTTTTCGCACGCATCGCTAATGTCTAAAAAACTAACGCCTTCGCGGCTAATACCGCAGAGATCCCGCAAATAGGGCAAGCTATAGAACCTGCCATAATATTTTGCTATGATTTTGACACAAGTAGGACCACAATCCTTAGCATCGAGCTGAAACTCGTGTGGAAAGTTGAGCATGTAATCTAAGATTTTGGTTTTAAACCTTCTTTCTACAAAGACCTTTGAAAGTGATTAAAGACTTAAAGTGATTTGTTAAAATAGGTAGTTTATTTGAAAATAAAACTTTATGATTTGGAATTATTTGTATTTAAAGCTAGTTCAATATCATTGAGATAGTCTGTTTTTACAACAACTGTTCCTGCAATAAAATCACTGATACTTCTTTTTCTTTTATTAATAAGTAGTACAACATATTCTCCAACAAACCATAAATTAGTAAACCAAGAGGTAAGCTTAAAAAAGATTGGTGAAAGAGACATTAAGTATTGGGATTTTTTTAGCCATCCTAAACTCATAAAAACGGAATCATTTGCTTTTAAAATATTACAAGAAATCATAATTATATTAAGAATACTCAAAGAAAACACAACCACATACAACAAGGCCGCTTCTTTCCATCTTATATAATTGCCATCTAAACGAATTATTGTAATGCCTGCCATAGTTTTTCCAGGTGTACCACCGTTTTTTTGAGGTAAATAAACATTATACCATAGAATGAACAGAAGATTAGGTAGTAAGGTATAGAAATACATATTTTTACCAAGGCCATTTATGTACAGGGTTAAAAAGAGTACAGGTAGCACAAATAGTGTATCAAGTATCTGCGCCCATACTCTAATCCAAAATCCTGCGTATATAGATTCAGAAATTCCATTTATTTTTATTGGTGTTTGCATATTTTTTTGCATATTTTTTTGTTCTGACTCGGTTTTATTGGTTCCTAAATAAATCCATTACTCCTTTATATGCTAAACAAGTCATTAATTATTAGTTATAGATAATATCCAAAAATAGTATCTAAACGAAGCTAATTGAGAATGAGGATTTTTTATGGAAATCATTTAAAAACCATTCACGCTTATATGATACAATTAAAAGGTGTACTAATTCAACTAATACAAGTATTGGTATTTATAGTATACATGTTTTTTTGTTATTTAGTTTATTTTCATCATTATCTCTCTAGTATGGAAATCTCACATAAAATCAATCAATTTAATTGTAGCCATTGACTAAGTTTCTTAATCGTTTTTTTATTCCAGCAGTTCTTTTGTCTTAGAATATATTAAACATAATAAGCAAATTATAAACAATAGTAACCAAAAATAATATCTAAATGTGCTTAGTCTATAGTAAGGAACTTGGTGCCAATTTTTTGCCAAAAAGTACTTATTTTTGATAGATGTATATAAGAGAAAAACTAACAAAAAAAGAATCAGACAGCAAATACCAATCAAAGTCATGTTGTTTATTTTTAGTTGGGGTCATTTTTATTCATATCATATATATACTCTATTCCCTTTTGGCTTAATTCAAAATAAACTTTCTCACCATTGGATGTTGTAAAACTACCAAATACCGCAGAATTAGCTTCAAGACCTATTTGTACTGCCCATTTTCCATAATCAAAATCCTCAGGAGTTTTGTTTACCATATCTAGAACAAATTCTATCCCCTTTCCAATAAGGGATATGCCTCCTCCTATTTCTATCAAAACAACTCCAACTGGAGCAGTAGCTCCATAAGATGTTAAGATAATTCCTGTATTACTAATGCTTCCTCCGATCCCATCCAAAACCCCAGCAACTGTACTTGCGTCCCATTGTCCATAAGGGTTGTAATTAGGACTTCTTGGATCAGTGGTATGATACACGGTTACATTATTTAACTCTCCACCCCATACTGTTCCGTTAGGTAGAGTTACTGTTCCAGCAGCAGCAAATTGCATTTCGCCAGCAACAAATGAATATATTTGTGAGATATTTGGGTTGAAGTTGGCAATACTCTGCCCATTACTTTGTCCATTCAAAAACTCTAATATTCTCGAAATCTCAGTAGCATTAGTAGTAGTATATCCATTTGCTGTACTTTGCCAAGTAGAACCACTAGTATTTCCTGATGAACCACTACTTGAACTAGCATAATAACTATTTGTCACAGGATTACTATATCCAGCGTAAGGTTGCCCTCCAAATGTACTTCCAATAGCTGTGCCTCCTCCAAATCCTGACAATCCTCCTCCTCCTCCTCCTCCGAGAGGATTAGGGCTAAAGGCAGCAGAGCCATATGAGTTACCACATCCACCTATTATTTCTTTCATCTCATCACGCTCCAACATTCCGGTTATATCACTAAATCTAATTTTTGTTTTCATAATATAATATTTTATTAATTAATAGATTACAAATTAACACTAAATATTATAGACTTACTTATTGCAATACTATATAATTTATTATATTGCAATATATTCTATCGAGAATTAAAATTTAATATTTTATAAAACTTAAATTATGGAAATAGGAAAAAAATTAAGAACATTGCGTGCAGAGCGAGGTTTTACGCAGGAAAAAATGGCTGACTTACTTAGTATTCCACAGGCATCCTACTCAAATTTAGAAAACAACAAGGGGAAAATTGACCTTAAAACGATTCAGAAAATTGCCGAAATTTACGAAATGGATGTGATAGACCTCTTAAAAGACGAAGGGCTTTCATTTCATCAAAATAAAAAAAAAGGAGATAATAACGGTTTAGTTATGAATCAAATTTCTGACAAGCTTATAGAGCAATACGAAATTAGGTTAAAAGAAAAAGATGAAGCAATAGCTGATTTGAAACAAGTAATAAAAGAGTTAAAAGGTTAATATAGTAATTGTTTCTTAATAAGATGTTTTTTTTGTGGGGTTTTTTAAAAGACGAAATGCCATCATTTAAAATCATAGGGTAAAATTTAAAGGTATTCCTTTATTATCTTTTCAAAGAAAAATGACCTCTTTTCTCAACAGCTGATTCGTCCAATTTTAAAACATACCAATAATCGGTTGAAGGCAAAGGGTTTTTATTTAAAGTGCCATCCCAAGACACATTGGTTGGGGATAATTGGCTTACTAATTTTCCGTATTGGTCAAAAATAAAAATGGTCGCTTTCGGGTAAACCTCAAAATCTTTCACATACCAAACATCATTATAGCCATCATTATTTGGGGTGAAAAATTTAGGTGGAGCTATAACGATAAATTGTTCTTGGTCCGAGTTGCAAAAGTTAGTATCTCTTACATAAGCCGTCTGAATTCCAGCAGGCGCATTCGTAAAGATATTTGAACTTTGATAACTAATGTTGTCAAGAGAGTATTCAAAATAAGGAGCTGTATTCGTTACTTCTATGGTTACCGTGGTTTCATTCACAATCACTGCTTTTATTTCTGGAACAATTTGTCTGATAACCTTAAAGTTTTTTCTGCTGGTGCAATTCTCAGGGGCTGGGCTAGTAAGGTCTACATAAAAATTGCCAATATCATTCACCTGAATTGTTGCGGATGTGGCTCCTGTCGACCACAAATAAGACATTCTGCTCAAGCCGGCATCTAGTGTTACGGGATTTGATTGGCAAATAATTTTTTCTTCATCGGTAACCGCAGGAAGCGGATAAATCGTCACCTCTACAGGAACTCTAGTCCCGTTGGTACAGTCCGCATTGACTGCTTCCGCATAGAAGGTAGTACTTGCATTCATAAACGGAGTAACATAGGTTGTTCCTGTTAATAATTTAGTGGTACTCGTAGCATCAGCATACCAATTAATTGTTCCCGAAGAGGGCGTTGCAGTTAGTGTTACCACTGATGGACCACAATTGCTCACCGGTGAATTGGTTGTTGTTATGGTTGGAATCAGGTTGATTGTAGCAACAACAGCTGTTCTGTTAGTAGTACATCCTCCAGAAGTTGTAGATACATAATAAGTCGTAGTAGTGTTTATAATTGGAGTGGTAAAACTAGGGCCACTACCAACTAAATTTCCACCTGCGTTTTGATCGTACCAATTGATAGTTCCCGCAGAAGCGGTGGCTTGCAACGTCAAACTACCGGGATCGCATTTTACGGCAGGTGTCGTACTTAGAATCGTTGGGATGGTAATTGATGTACTGGCAGAGAGTTGCAAAACAGGATCGCCTGGCATTCCTCCATATTCCACAATATAGCCTTTGGGTTGGTAATTTCCATTAACGTCTCCTGTTACAGAAAGGTCATTCCAAGAACCCGCTATTCCTATTCCTGGTGCTGTAATGTGTGCGTAATCTTCATCACCAGCTTGGTTTGGTTCGTTATTATTCCAAAAAGCAAAATTTGGAGTACTACCATTGGCGTTTCCATTCCAGAAAATGGTTCCAGCTTCAGGGCCAGTTACCCATTTCCATACGCCTTCTGTTTCAGCATCACTGCCGCCAATCCACCCTGCACCCGGGGCTTGTTTTCCTGCTAATTGTGCTTCGTCTGCAGCGGTCAGTGTGGCTAGGTAGCCTTTTAGTCCGTAATAAGTTCGAAGTTCAGCGGCGGCTTTAGCATTGGTCCAAGTAATTCCAATGTTAGGAACGTATTCATAATAATGTCCGTTTCTGGGTAAATAATTGGCTTGACCAATACTAATAGAAAAACTTCTACTCCCCGTAGCGGCTGCAGATGAGTTGTAGAATTGTACATCCTTGATAGCGTTAACAAAATCCGTGTAACTTACAGCAATTCCTGTCGGACTATTCAAAGTTAGTTTTCCTTCGGTTGCATTCCAACTACTTTTAATGGTAGGATGTGCAATGGCATTATTTAAAAAAAGCACATCTTGCCCTAAACTATAGCCAGAGGATATCTGGATGTAAATAGCTTCGGTACTAAAATCATCTGGATCGGTGATGCTAATATTGGTTACAATGTTAATATTAGAAAGAGGGCAATAGGCTTGATTACCTGTAGCGGTGATGGTTGGAGCAATATTAGCAACTGTTTTTTTTACAATTGATAGTTTGGCTATAGTTGTTTTTTGTTTCTTTTCAGTTGAAGGAATTGTTGAATAGGCAAATCCAAATTGAAATAAACAAAAAGCAAAAAAGAAAGGTAGTAGTAAGGAGCATTTCATTCTATAAAAATAAGATTAAATACAATTGTTAACTAATCATAATAAAGAATTTAGCACCTAATTTTATTTAATGTAAGAAATCAAACAATAAAGAAATTAATAGTTAAATTGTTTGAATAAATCCCAAACCACTATACCGGCACTTACCGATATATTCAAGGAATGTTTGGTGCCCAATTGAGGAATTTCGATACATCCGTCACAAAGGGCTACCGCTTCTTGTGCTACGCCATGTACTTCATTGCCAAAAACTAAAGCATATTTTTTTGAAGGATCTACTTTAAAATCTTGAAGAAATATAGCGCTTTCAACTTGTTCAATGGCCAAAGTAATAACGTTGTCTTTTTTTAGATTCGTTATAGCATCCAAAACGTTTTCATAATGTTCCCAAGCTACTGTTTCTGTAGCGCCCAAAGCAGTTTTGTGAATTTCTTTGTTGGGAGGTGTAGCAGTAATACCACATAGTATAATTTTTTCTATCAAAAAAGCATCAGCAGTTCTGAATACAGACCCAATATTGTGAAGACTTCTCACATCATCAAGAACCAGAATTAGAGGTGTCTTTTTAGATTCTTTAAATCCTTCAATAGATTTTCTTTCGAGTTCACTATTTTCTAGTTTTCTCATAATAATAATTGGATTTTAATAAAAAAGCTTCCTGATGTGAGGAAGCTTTTTTGTGAAATTTTTATGTTTTTTAGCTTTTTACTTCGTCAGGTAAAACATTTCCTTTTATAGTCAAAATCTTTGTTGGTTGACCAGCCGCATTTGAAGTAATCGTTACAGTTTTGGTAAATGGACCGGGTCTTTCAGTAGCATATTTTACACCAATCACACCTTTTGCTCCAGGCATAATAGGCTCTTTTGGGCTACTTGGTACTGTGCAACCACAAGATCCTTGAGCATTGGTAATGATCAAAGGCGCATTTCCGTTGTTGGTGAAAACAAATTCACGTTTTCCGTCAGAGTTACGAGCAATTGTTCCGTAATCAATGGTTTCGTTTGTGAATACCATCCCAGCTCCTTCAACTTTTGCCACGATTGCTTTTGCTTTTTTTGCTTTTTTAGAAGTTTCTTGAGCAGAAACAGAAGTTATTCCTAGTCCTAAAACTAATAATAAGGTAATTATTTTTTTCATAGAGATTTAATTTTTAGTACACGCAAATCTATACAAAAAATACAAATCAGCGCTTAAAATTCGGTTAAAATTTTAATTTTTGAACCCTTCATTATTGCTTTAAAATCTATAAATTCGCTGTCATATTTACAGTATTTAATTCCCACTAATTTGGCAGCAAAAGAAAAAGGCGTGAAAGAAACGCCATTGATGAAACAGTATAATGAAATTAAAAGGAAGTATCCTGATGCTTGTTTGTTGTTTCGAGTAGGCGATTTTTATGAAACGTTTGGTGAAGATGCGATTCGTGCATCCAAAATACTAGGAATTACCTTAACTAAAAGAGGAGCAGGATCTGAGACGGAGACTGCATTGGCAGGATTTCCACATCATTCCATCAATACGTATTTACCTAAGTTAGTTAAAGCGGGACTACGTGTAGCCATTTGTGACCAGTTAGAAGATCCCAAAATGACCAAAACCATTGTGAAACGTGGTGTTACTGAATTGGTGACTCCTGGGGTTTCTATGAACGATGAGGTACTGCAATCCAAAACCAATAACTTTTTGGCTTCGGTATATTTTACCAACAAAAATATTGGAATTTCGTTTTTAGATGTTTCTACAGGGGAATTTCTTACCGCACAAGGAAATGCAGAATACATTGATAAATTACTGCAAAATTTTAATCCTAGTGAGGTTTTAGTGCCAAAAAACAACAAAAATACGTTTCGAGAAACTTTCGGTGACGATTACCATAGTTTTTATCTTGAAGATTGGATTTATAAAGAGGATTATGCTTTTGAAAGCTTAATCAAGCATTTTCAAACTACTTCTTTAAAAGGTTTTGGTGTTGAAGAATTGAAAGAAGGAATCGTGGCTTCGGGCGCTATTTTGTATTATTTGTCCGAAACACAACACAATAGAGTGCAGCATATAACTGCCATACAGCGTATTGCGGAAGATGCTTATGTTTGGATGGATCGTTTTACCATTCGAAATCTAGAGTTATACCATAGTTATAATCCTAATGCGGTAACGTTGCTAGATGTAATCGATCGAACGCTATCGCCTATGGGTGGACGATTATTGAAGCGTTGGTTGGCCTTGCCTTTGAAGGATGCAGCCAAAATTCAGAGTCGTCATCAAGTAGTATCTTATTTAAAAGAAAACCAAGAAGTTTTAAAACAAATACACTATCAAATCAAGCAGATTTCTGATTTGGAACGTTTGATTTCAAAGATTGCAGCAGGCAAAGTATCGCCTCGTGAAGTGGTGTATTTGAAAGAATCCTTAGATGCTATCTTGCCGATTAAGGCAATAGCTTTGCAAAGTCCGCAAGAAGCCGTAAAAGTAATTGGTGATAGTTTGCACAGTTGTGATTTGCTTCGAGAGAAAATAAAAACGACGTTAAATCAAGATGCACCAGTGGCCATCGCCAAAGGAAATGCAATTGCGGTTGGTATACATGCTGAATTGGATGAGTTACGCGCGATTTCTACTTCCGGAAAAGAATTTTTAGAAGGAATCGAGAAAAGAGAATCGGAGCATACGGGTATTTCTTCATTGAAGATTTCTTTTAATAATGTTTTTGGGTATTATATCGAAGTTCGAAATACGCATAAAGATAAAGTGCCAAGCGAATGGATTCGTAAGCAAACCTTAGTGAATGCGGAACGCTATATTACCGAAGAGTTAAAAGAATACGAAACCAAAATTTTAGGTGCCGAAGAAAAAATCCATAAAATCGAAGGAGAGATTTTTGAACAATTAGTGCAATGGATTGCAACGTACATCAAGCCAGTTCAAATGAATGCCAATTTGGTTGCTCAGCTGGATTGTTTGTGTTCTTTTACGCAATTAGCAATCGAAAACCAATACGTTTGTCCTGAATTGGATGAAACCTTTGAATTGGATATCAAAAATGGTCGTCATCCTGTAATCGAAAAACAACTGCCTGTTGGCGTGCCTTATATCGCCAATGATGTTTTTCTTGATCGAGAAACGCAGCAGTTAATTATGATTACAGGACCAAATATGTCTGGTAAATCGGCTATTTTGAGACAAACGGCTTTGATTGTACTCTTGGCTCAAATGGGAAGTTTTGTTCCAGCAGATAGCGTAAGAATGGGTATCGTGGATAAAATTTTTACTAGGGTAGGAGCTTCAGATAATATTTCGATGGGAGAATCTACTTTTATGGTCGAAATGAATGAGACGGCTTCTATTTTGAATAATATTTCAGATAGAAGTTTGGTACTGCTGGATGAGATAGGTCGAGGAACAAGTACGTATGATGGCATTTCTATTGCGTGGGCCATTGCTGAGTTTTTGCACGAGCATCCATCGCAACCTAAAACCCTTTTTGCTACACATTATCACGAATTGAATGAAATGAGCGAATCTTTAGTTCGTATACAAAATTATAATGTGGCCGTAAAAGAGTTAAAAGACAACGTACTTTTTATTCGAAAACTAATAAAAGGAGGCTCTGCTCATAGTTTTGGAATTCACGTAGCCAAAATGGCGGGAATGCCGCAATTGGTGATTTTGAAAGCACAGAAAATATTAAAGAAATTAGAAAAAGACCATTCAGGAGATGCTTTAAATGGATTAAAAACCGTAAAAGATGATATGCAAATGAGCTTTTTTAACTTAGATGATCCTTTGTTGGAAGAGATTAAAGAGGAAATTTTGCAATTAGATATTAATTCGATAACGCCAATGGAGGCATTAATGAAGCTAAACGAGATAAAACGAATGTTAAGTCGAAAATAATCGCAGTATAAAGAATAGGTTATCAGAAAGTTATATTTTTATTCATTTTTTTTTCAATAAAAGGCTTGTATTATTGAATATTTGTGCTAAATTTGCCACCGCAATACGAAACAAGTACTGCAGTTCTTTTGAGAATTTGAAACGCGAAAATAGCTCAGTTGGTAGAGCGCGACCTTGCCAAGGTCGAGGTCGCGGGTTCGAGCCCCGTTTT
>CAUPCW010000064.1:0-18336 GCA_963509895.1 uncultured Flavobacterium sp. | reverse complement strand
ACCTTTGTACTCACAAATGAAAGGGGTGGTTTCCTTTCATGGGTATTATAAATTTCATAATTTATAGTTTTTTGGTTAGTTAATAGCATAAAAACTCAGTCATTAATTTGACTGGGTTTTTTTGTTTTAATACATTTGGAAATATTTTGCTTAGAGCATCACTAAAAAAGCTCAAAATTTACCTGATGAGAAAACTAATACTCCTCTTTTTGTTGGCCTTTACAGTCAGCTTCGATTCTCAGGATACTTCAGCTTTTGATGCTGGTGAATGGTTTAAATTCCGAATACATTATGGTTTTGTGAATGCAGGTTACGCTACTTTAGAAGTCAAAGATGCAGTCATCAATCAAAGATCTGTTTATCATGTTATAGGTAAAGGATACACAACCGGAATGTCTCGTTTCTTTTTTAAAGTGGATGATTTATACGAAAGTTATTTTGATAAAGAAACCGGTTATCCTTATCAATTCGTTCGGAAGATAGATGAAGGTGGTTATACCAAAAATCAAGAAGGTTTTTTTAATCAAAGCACTAACAAAATTGTAGTGAAGGATTATAAACACAAA
Organism: uncultured Flavobacterium sp.; assembly: GCA_963509895.1. Classification (GTDB taxonomy): domain Bacteria; phylum Bacteroidota; class Bacteroidia; order Flavobacteriales; family Flavobacteriaceae; genus Flavobacterium. Next base: position 17,770 of record CAUPCW010000064.1, on the reverse strand, counting down.
AACGAAAAAACATTTTCCTTCCCAAAAGGCACTCAAGACATTGTTTCTACTTTTTATTATCTTAGAAATTATCCTACTATCGACAAATTAAAAGTGGGAGAATCTGTTACTATTGATATGTTTTTTGATAATGAAACTACAAAGTTTAAGTTAAAATTCTTAGGTCGTGAAGATATTACAACTAAATTTGGCGTGATTTCAGCAATGATTTTTCGTCCTTTAGTGCAATCTGGCCGTGTTTTTAAAGAGAAAGAGAGTTTAACGGTTTGGATTTCAAATGATCAAAATAAAATTCCTTTACGAATCAAAGCAGAACTCGCAGTTGGGTCTATCAAAGCTGATTTGGATGCCTACAAAGGATTAAAGCATCCCTTTAAAGTAAAAGCAAAATAGAATGAATCTTACAGATAATACCTCTTCATTATTAGAACAACTCGATCAAAAATTTAAAGCAATAGATCAAAAAACAACCACTCATTTGGAGGGTCTTTTGTGGTCTAAACCCATTACTTATTGGGATTATATACAAACGGATGCTTTATTGAATCTCCAAACCCAACGCACAACTTTACCTGATGAAATGGTGTTTATTATGTATCATCAAGTCAATGAATTGTTGTTTAAAATGATTCTTTGGGAAATGCAACAAATCTCTTACTGTGAGCAGATAGAAACCTCTTTTTTTACGGAAAGATTAATGAGAATTAGTCGTTATTTCACCATGCTTACAACCTCATTCGATATTATGGGTGATGGAATGGAGGTAGAACAATACATGAAATTTAGAAATACGTTGACGCCAGCTAGTGGTTTTCAAAGCGCCCAATACCGAATGATCGAATTTGCATCAACCGATTTAATTAATTTAATCGACGCAAGATTTCGTGCTACTATTGACCGAAATACTCCTTATGAACATGCTTTCGAACATTTATATTGGCAAGCAGCTGGAAAAGATCATAAAACGGGTGAAAAGTCCTATTTGTTGCAGGAATTTGAGCGTAAATACAAGTCTACTTTCCTTACTCAAATGAAAGAGTACAATACCATTAATCTTTGGCAAAAATTCAAACAATTGCCTGATGAGGCTCAGCAAGATCCTGCTTTAATCAAAGCTATGAGAGAATATGATTATACCGTAAATGTTACTTGGGTAATGCAGCATTTAAATACAGCCAAAAAATATATTGAGTCGAGTGGATTGGGAGATGGGGAAGCTACAGGTGGAAGCGATTGGAAAAAATACATGCATCCGAAATACCAAAGACGTATCTTTTTTCCTGAATTATGGAGCGCTGAAGAATTGGCCAATTGGGGAGTTGAATTATAATTATATATTTGAAAGTGTAGTAGTTTCTTTGATTTGATAAAAAGAATCACGTTGCTGCTAATTACAGAATTAAAATAATAGAATAAAAAAGTAGTATATTGAAACGTTTCGCCATCCTTTTATTATGTTCTCTAGTTTTTTTCTCATGTACGAAAAAAGATGAGGTTTGGAGTGAAGTCAAAACAAAACCTATTTCTAAAAAGAAAGAGTTTGGCTTTACTTATTCTGATTTTAATGTTGTTCATGATACTTTAAATAGCGGAGATACTTTTGGAAGTATTATTCAAAAGCAAAATATTGGAGACAAAAAAGTATTTGCATTAGTGGAACAAATCAAAGATTCATTTGATGTAAGAACCATTCGCAACAATAAGCCCTACACACTTTTACGGTCTAAAAATAGAACAAAAGAATTGCTTGTTTTCGTCTACCAACCTGATGCGCTACATTATTATGTAGTTGATTTAAGGGATTCAATAGCAAAAGCCTACAAAAAAACAAAACCAATAACAATCAAAAGAAGAACCATTGGTGGTGTGCTGAAAAGTTCTCTTTCTGAAACCCTTGAAAGTGCTAAAGTCGAGGGTGGTTTGGCAAGTAGAATTGCTAAAATTTATGCTTGGTCTATTGACTTTTTTAAATTAAAAAGAGGAGATCGTTTTGCGATTACTTTTACAGAACGATACATAAACGACTCTATCTATGACGGAGTAGATAGCTTAGAAGCTTCATTTTTTGAATACAAAGGGAAAATTATCTATGCGTTTCCATTTGTAGCCAATTCAAAATCCAATCGAATTGAATATTATGATGAGGAAGGAAAAGGACTGAAAAATTTCTTTTTAAAGACGCCTATTAAGTTTAGCCGATTGTCTTCTAGGTTCTCCTCAAGTCGTTTTCATCCGGTTCAACTCACTTGGAAAGCACACAAAGGGACAGATTATGCAGCACCTCACGGTACACCTATTACAACTACAGCCTCAGGAGTGGTTGAACAAACAGGTTATACCGCGGGTAATGGTAATTTTGTAAAAGTGAAACATAACGGGACGTACTCCACGCAATATTTACACATGTCTAGAATTCTAGTGCGAAGAGGACAACGCGTAACTCAAGGGCAACCTATTGGACTTGTAGGAAGTACGGGGCTAGCAACAGGACCACACGTGTGCTACCGCTTCTGGAAAAATGGAGTGCAAGTCGACCCCTTGCGTTTGAAGTTGCCAAATGGAGAGCCTTTAAATGGAGCGACTAAAGAACGCTTTTTCAAACAAATAACGCCTTTAAAGTTTGAATTGGACAGTATTGCCAATCTATAAACTACCTTCATTTTTTATTAAATGACTATCCGTAAAAGGTACCATTTCATAGTATAAAATATTTTTTAAAAGTTAGTTACAAACTTACTGCTTCAATTCTTTGCGTCTCTGCGTCTTTGCGAGCCAAATTTCATGCAAAGCCCAAAGTTATTCACAATATTCAGCCTCTTGGTAGGAGATACGGATAGTCATATTTTATTATAACGTTTTCGTAGATTGTTGTTTGTTTAAACTAAGGATAACCATCAATTTAAAGTTAATTGCTTAATTTTGCATCTATTAAAAATGCATTAAATTTAAGTACATGGCCTTACATACAATCAATCCAACGCAAACTATAGCTTGGGAAAAATTACAAAAACATTTTGCAGCATTGCAATCGGTTACGATGCAAGAGTTGTTTCTTAAAGACACCAACAGAGCAGAGCAATTCAATATTATTTGGAAAGACTTTTTATTAGACTATTCCAAAAACAATATAGATAAAGAAACTATTCAGTTATTAGTAGAATTGGCTAATGAATGTGGTTTACAATCGGCTATTTCGGATTATTTTGAAGGAGCTTTAATCAATCAAACAGAAAATCGTGCCGTTTTGCATACAGCACTTAGAGCCAAAGCAGATGCAGTTATAAATGTTGAAGGAGTAAATGTAATCCCAGAAGTTTATGAAGTAAAAGCCAAAATAAAAACCTTTACGAACGAGGTAGTTACAGGAGTTCGAAAAGGATATACTGGAAAAACGTTTACAGACGTTGTGAATATTGGAATTGGAGGTTCGGATTTAGGACCTGTGATGGCAGTTGAAGCCTTACAATTTTATAAAAATCATCTGAATGTTCATTTCGTGTCCAATGTTGATGGAGATCACGCGAATGAGATTATCAAAAAACTAAATCCAGAGACAACATTATTTGTAATTGTTTCTAAAACCTTTACTACACAAGAAACATTGACGAATTCTGAAACCATTAGAAAATGGTTTTTACAATCGGCTACACAAGAAGATGTTGCTAAACATTTTGTAGCGGTTTCTACAAACATGCAAAAAGTTACCGAATTTGGTATCAATCCAGACAACGTCTTTCCTATGTGGGATTGGGTTGGAGGAAGATTTTCATTATGGAGTGCAGTGGGCTTATCTATTAGTCTTGCCGTTGGTTACGATAATTATGAAGACTTATTAAGTGGTGCCAATGAAATGGATGAACATTTTAAAACCACAACTTTCGAAAGTAATATTCCTGTAGTTTTAGGTTTATTGAGTGTTTGGTATAATAATTTCTTTGGTGCCGAAAGTGAAGCCTTGATTCCTTACACGCAATATTTACAAAAATTGGCGCCTTATTTACAACAAGGAACCATGGAAAGTAATGGTAAAAGTGTAGCTCGTGACGGCAAACCAGTGAATTACCAAACAGGAACAATAATTTGGGGAGAACCTGGTACCAATGCGCAACACGCCTTTTTTCAATTAATTCACCAAGGCACAAAATTGATTCCTACTGATTTTATTGGTTATGTAGAGCCATTGTATGGCGATTGGAATCACCATGACAAATTAATGTCTAATTTCTTTGCCCAAACTGAGGCCTTGTTGCATGGTAAAACTGCTGCTCAGGTGCAAGCGGAATTCGATAAGCAAGGACTTGCTCCAGAAAAAGCTGCGTATCTTTTGCCTTTTAAAGTATTTACAGGGAATAAGCCTACTAATACTATTTTGATTCAAAAGCTCACTCCTAAATCTTTGGGTGCTTTGATTGCGATGTATGAACACAAAATTTTTGTGCAAGGAGTTATTTGGAATATTTTTAGTTTTGACCAATGGGGAGTAGAATTAGGCAAGCAATTAGCCAATTCTATTTTAGAAGAAATTGAAACAGAATCAGTTAAAAATCATGATAGTTCTACTTCATTTTTATTGAACTATTTTCTTAAAAAAAAGAAAAAATAACACTAAAATAGTATGTTAAGAATAAGCCTCGAATGATAACCTATTCGAGGTTTTTTTTGCTCTTTTGTTTTTTTGTAAATCATAAACGGATCATTTTTTCGACAAGGATTCAATGAAAAATGTTTCAAAAAGAACATAATACTGAAAATAGTATGCATTCATAACAATTTTTCATTTTTTTAACACAAAACTACTCAATATGCTAAATGTTTATAAATGAACCTTTAACTATTTCTTATTAACATTAAGTTAACATAAAATAGTCTTAAAAGTTGGAATTTTGCTCAAAACTTAATAAAGTAAACAAGAAATGAAAAAACTTACATTTATTTTTATTTTTTTCCTATCCGTTGTTGGATATTCTCAAGTAACCAGTTCTTCTATTACTGGTTTCGTTAAGAGTAATTTAGGAGAAAGATTACCAGGAGTTACGGTTCAAGCCATTCATACTCCAACTGGTACAAAGTATTATGGCGAAACTGATGGAGCTGGAGGGTATTCTATTCCTTCTATAAGACCAGGTGGGCCATATACTGTAAAAGTGTCTTATTTAGGATACAAAAGTTCTGAAATAACTGAAATTAATGCACCATTAGGAAATGCAGTAACTGTTAATGTAGTTCTTTCTGAAGAAATGAATACATTGAAGGAAGTAGTTGTTACAAAATCGAACAACGGTACTTTCTCAAAAGGGAAAACGGGTGCTTCTCAGCAATTTTCTAACCGACAATTGAATGCAGTACCAGTAATTGGAGCTCGTTCCATAAATGCAATTACTAAATATAATGCTAATGCTGGAAGTGGAGGTACTTTTGGAGGCCAAGATTCTAGATTAAATAATTTTACTATAGACGGTTCAGTATTTAACAATGGTTTTGGATTGGGTAGTGACGCTCAAGCAGGAGGAAGAACAGGATCTACTGCTATTTCTTTAGATGCTATCGAACAATTGCAAGTAAATATTGCTCCTTTTGATGTAAGGCAAACTGGTTTTACTGGATCAGGAATTAATGCAGTTACTAGAAGTGGTACAAACGAAATAGAAGGATCTGTTTACAATTCTTTTAGAAGCAATAAAAGCAGTTTTGTTGGAACAAAGGCCGGTGAGGTTAGAATTGTTCCTGCTACTTTCGATGAAACGATTTGGGGTGCTAGAATTGGGGCTCCTATTATAAAAGATAAATTATTCTTTTTTGGTAATTTTGAAACTATTGATAATACTAGTCCTGCAACAAACTGGACTTCTACGAATTCTCCAAATGGTAGTGCTCAGGTTTCTGCACCAACTTATGATCAGATGCAAGCTCTATCTGATTTTATGCAAAATAAATTCAATTATACTACTGGGCCTTGGGAAAGATTCGATGCTAAAAAAGAATCTAAAAAGTTCTTGGGAAGAATAGATTGGAACATCAACGATGATCACAAATTATCATTACGATACGTACACAGTAATTCATCGGCAGATCAATTAGTATCGAATTCAAACTCTTTAGGTTTTGGAAATAGATCATCTAGTGTAAATGCTATGGCTTTCAAAAATAGTGGCTATGTAATTGAAGATAACACTAGATCTATAGTATTGCAATTAGATTCTAAATTATCAAAAACTTGGAGTAATAATTTTATTGCAGGATATGATAAACAAATCGAAGACCGATCTCTTCAAGGTGGAGGTTTGTTTCCTACGATTGATATTAAAAATGGAGTTGCAATTCCATCAGGCGGTTACACTGTAGGTAACTTAACGTACATGTCTGTTGGTTTAGATCCTTTTACTCAGGGAAATAAATTAAATTATTCTACCCTTCACTTTACGGATAATGTAACCAAAACCATTGGAAAACATACTTTATTGTTTGGTGCAAATTTTGAACATTTCAAATCCGAAAACTTATTCTTTCCTGGTTCAAATGGGGTGTATGTATTCAATTCATTAGAAGAATTCTATAATGCAGCTAATGAATCTTTGGCACTTGGTGGAGCTCCATCTAAAACAAATCTACCAGTGAGAACTCAATTTAGATATTCTGCACTTCCAGGTGGAGGCGAGCCTTTACAAGTTTTAAAATCTAACAAAATTGATTTGTATTTTCAAGACGAAGTAAAAGTCAATGACCAATTTAAGTTCGTTTATGGATTAAGAGCCACAGCTGTTTCATTCAGCGATACTGCATTAGAAAATTCTGCTGTAACGGCTATGACTTTTGCAAATGGAGAAAAATTTAATACTGGGGAGATGCCAAAGACACAATATTTATTTGAACCAAGAGTTGGTTTCAATTTAGATGTGACTGGCGATGCGACAACTCAACTTCGAGGGGGAACTGGTGTTTTTACAGGAAGACCGCCATTCGTTTTCTTGTCTAATGCAATTGGAAACAATGGAGTTTTAACTGGTTTTGTAGATGCTAGTGATGCTAGTGTTGGAACAGGCGGTTATGGTTTTACTGCAAACCCATCTCAATATTTTACACCGGCTACTCCAACTTTGCCTTCTACTTTTGATTTAGCGTTTACTGCTAAAGACTATAAATTTCCACAAGTTTGGAAAACAACTATTGCAATTGATCAAAAATTACCTTTCGGTTTCATAGGTACAATTGAAGGAATCTTTAGTAAGAACATCAATGAAGTAGGGTATTACAATGCTAATTTGGCTAACCCTATCGGAACTATTGCTGGGCCGGACAACAGACCGCTTTATGCTGGAAATGATAATGGAACAAGAATCAATAATAATGTTTCAAATGCAATTGTTTTAACAAATACAAATCAAGGGTACTTTTATTCTACTACATTTAAATTAGAATATCCATATAGAAATGGTTTGTGGGGGTCTTTTGCTTACACGCATTCTGCAGCTTATGATTTACTTTCAGCAGGTTCAGTAGCTTCAGGTTCTTGGACTGGAGCAAGATCTGTAAACGGGAATAATGATTTAAACTTGAGTTTGTCTAACAATAACACACCACACCGTTATGTTGGAATTGTTGGATATAAAATTGATTATGGTACAAAATATGGTGGTGCTACATCTATTAATATTGGATATATTGGAGAGCAAGCCAGTCCATTTTCGTATTCTTATGGAGGTGATTTGAATGGAGATAGAGTAAATGGAAATGATTTATTGTTTGTACCATTGAAAGCAACTGATTTGAGATTCTCACCAATTTCTCAAAACTTAGGTGGCTCATCAATAGTATTGTATACTGAAGCACAACAACAAGAAGCTTTTGAAAAATATATCGAACAAGATCCATATTTATCAAAGCACAGAGGTCAGTATGTAGAAAGAAATTCAAACGTTCTTCCAATGTTACATAAAATTGATCTTTCTGTAACTCAAGATTTTTATTTAAATATCGGAGGAAAGAAAAACAGTTTTCAATTTAGAGCGGATATTTTAAATTTCACCAACTTATTGAATAGAAACTGGGGTATTTCACAACGTGCGACTGCTACCAATATTTTAGCAGTGGCTCAAGCGCCAAGTTTGTCTAATAACTATACTCCTTTTTACAACATGGCGTTGCAAACGGATACACAAGGAAAGAGATTCTTAGCCAAAGATACTTTCCAAAAAAACGCTTCTGTATTTGACGTTTGGCAAGCACAATTTACTTTAAGATATACTTTCGGTAAATAATCGATTAAAAAATAAAAAAGACTCACATTTAATATAAAAAAAAAATAAAATCATGAAACTTAACAAACAACTCCTATATTTCGCTTCTATATTTGTATTGATGTTGTCTACAATTTCTTGTACTGATGACACCAAAGAAGTGGTTAAACTTTCTTCAATTGTAGAAATTGCTAAAGCTGATCCAGCTAATTTTAGTATCCTTGTTGATGCTTTGAAAAAAACAAGTCTTGATGTTACTTTAAGCAATCCAGGTTCCTACACTGTTTTTGCTCCTACTAATGCTGCGTTTTCAGCTGCGGGTTATTCAAGTGCTGCTATAAATGCATTAGATCCTTTAGTACCAGCAGATGCTATTAAAATTGCTGATTTAAAGTTAAGATTACAAAATCACGTAATTGGTATCGGAACACGTGCAGATGATTTGATTGCCGGAGGTTATTTTAAAACATTTGGATTTTTAAAGACTTCTGCAACATCTACTTCAGGTGCTAACTTGAGTATTTTTATCAATAAATCAGCTGCAGATGTGGTCGTTAATGGTGGTGCTTCTAACGGTGGTGCGAAAGTCACAAAAGCTGATATTGATGCTAGCAATGGTATTCTTCATGTTATTGATGCTGTTATGACATTACCAACAATTGTGAATCAGATTGCAGCTAATCCTAGCTTAACTACTTTATTGAATACGGTTAAGAGTACACCTCAAGCTACTGTTTTGACTACTTTAAACGCTGCAACGGGTAGTTCTCCTGTAAGCGTGTATGCTCCAAATAACGACGCTTTTACTGCTGCTTTAGGGACAGGTGGATATTTGGTAGGTAAAACGGATGCAGATATTACAAAAATTTTGAACTACCATTTCGAGAGATCAAATAGAGTAGCTTCTTCTACAACTGCATTTTCAACATCTGCAGATGTTACTGTGACTACTTTATTCACTCCTAATACACTTGTGTTGACAAGATCTACTTTAAAAATTGTAGATAAATCAAATCCAGCTGTCAATGGAAATGCTAAAGTTTTAAATATTCAAGGGACTAACGGATCTGTTCAAATAATAGATAAAGTATTACAATCTTTGTAATAAAAAGTAATATTATAAATAGCCCCCAATAAAGCAATCGCTTTCTTGGGGGCTCATTTTTTAATTTTGTTTTTGCTTAGTGATTTATTTCTCATTTTTTTTACCCCATTTTTTCATATATTTGAAATTCTAAAAACATATTTTATGTACGAATTGATACAAAAATTTCACTCTGGTTGGGCCTACTTAGTTTTGTTGATTTTAGTAATAGCAGTTGTAAATGCTATAATTGGGTTTACTTCCAGAAAAGAATTTACCGCAAAAGATCGCAAAATTGCATTATTTGCTTTGATTTTTACCCATGTTCAATTAGTTATTGGTTTAATAACCTATTTCGTTTCCCCATTAGGTTTAACTTCACTCGGACAAATGTCTGACAAAGCCTTGCGATTAACATCGTTAGAGCATCCTTTAATCAATTGTATAGCAATTGTTTTAATTACTATAGGTTGGTCTAAACATAAAAAATTAACAGATGCTACGGCTAAATTTAAAACCTTTGCATTGTTTTATGGTTTAGGACTTCTTTTGATTTTAAGCAGAATACCTTGGTCATTGTGGCTTTAATTTTTAAAACTACTGGATAATTCATTCAGTACGTTTTAAATCAATATTAATTTAAAAAAGTTTGCATGAAAAAATTATTAGCTATGCTTTTTTTATTGATGATCATTGGATTGGTATATGGGCAAGGACCTTCTGTAATAAAAGAAAAAGGAACCATTAGCAAGGACACAATAAAAAAAGAGAAAACCAGTATTTTGCCATCAACAACGATAAAAGACACCGTTTTTGAACCTAATGTAAAATATGTTCTCTATAAAAAAAATGGCCACGCCTCCTATTATGCCGATAAGTTTCACGGGCGTAGAACAGCAAGTGGTCAGCGGTTTGACATGCACAAAATGACTGCAGCTCATAAGAAGCTACCGTTTGGAACCAAAATTAGAGTTACCAACGAATCCAATGGTAAATCTGTAATTGTTGAAGTAAATGATCGTGGACCATTTGTAAGGTCAAGAGAAATTGATTTGTCTAAAAAAGCATTTATGGCGATTTCCTCTTCAAAAGGAGCTGGTTCAATGAAAGTGACTATTGAGACTATTGTAAAAAAGTAATGCTATCAAAAAAAAAGATATAACATATCTAATTGCAAATCATTAATAATGATACAGTGCTTTTAGTAAATTTTAAAACCTAGAATTTTTAAAGTTCTGGGTTTTTTTATGAACTATATTGGGCTTGATTTTTACTGATTTTGAATATATTTGAGCTATGGACATCACTACTCTTCAACGGAAAATTATTCATATTGATATGGATGCTTTTTATGCCTCTGTAGAGCAATTGGATAATCCTTCATTAAAAGGAAAACCAATTGCAGTTGGGGGTAATGAAAATAGAGGTGTGGTTTCTGCGGCCAGTTATGAAGCACGAAAGTTCGGAGTTCGAAGTGCTTTAAGCGGTGTTTTGGCCAAAAAATATTGTCCAGAATTGATTTTTGTACGCCCACGATTTGATCGATATAAAGAAATTTCCAAACAGATTCAACGCATATTTTATGAGTATACAGATCTTGTAGAGCCTCTTTCTTTAGATGAAGCTTATTTGGATGTAACTCAAAATAAAAAAGGAAATCCAAGTGCAACTTTATTAGCGAAAGAAATTAGAGCGCGTATTTTTAATGAAATTGGACTTACGGCTTCTGCCGGTATTTCTGTCAATAAATTTATTGCCAAAGTTGCTAGTGATTATAACAAACCTGATGGTCAAAAAACGGTGAGTGGAGATGAAATTATTCCGTTTCTTGAAAATTTGCCCATTCAAAAGTTTTATGGAGTAGGTAAGGTCACAGCCGAAAAAATGTATCAATTGGGTATTTTTACTGGATTAGATTTGAAGCGTAAAGAGATTGATTTTTTAGAGCAGCATTTTGGTAAGTCAGGAAGTTTTTATTATGATGTGGTAAGAGGTGTTCATAATAGTCCAGTTCAGCCCCAAAGGACTACCAAATCAGTTGCAGCAGAACACACTTTCGATGTGAATTTATCTTCTGAGATTTTTATGCTTGAACAATTAGAAAGTATTGCGGGTCACTTAGAGAAACGGTTGCAAAAACATACTATTTCAGGAAAAACAATCACTTTAAAAATTAAGTATAGTGATTTTTCCCAGCAAACAAGAAGCAAAACAATGCCTTATTTTATTTCGGATAAACATTTGATTTTTGAAATTGTCAAAGAATTATTATACCAAGAACGATTAAAAGAGTCTGTTCGTTTATTAGGAATAGCATTAAGTAACTTAAATACGGAACAAAAAAAAACCGTTGTAATTCAACTTCAATTTGATTTTTAAATACTGACAACGTTCAACAACAGTTAAAACATGAAAATAGTGTTCGTAGATTTTAAAAATCAATTACATTTGATAAATTAAATTACTTGAAAATGTTGAATATCAGTGACTATGAAAATGCTAAAGCCAAGTATTTTAATGCTTTAGCTTTGAAGACAAGCTCGATTTTATCGATGAGTTTTCACGAAGAATTTTTAGGAAGCATCAAAAAATCGTTCAATGATTTTAATCGCTTGAACGAAATTTTACCAAAAAATAATGTAGAAACGGACAATGATGTTCTTAGAAATGCACTTTTAGATGATGTTGTTATTGTAACCGATTCTAATTTAAAAATTGTTTTTGCCTCCAATAATTTATCAAAAATGAATGGTTATTCTGAGAGTGAAGTCATTGGGAATAGCCCTAAAATGTTTCATGGCGCAAAAACGAATAAAGTGATTTCACGGCAAATTCGTGAAAAAATCGATCAAAAATTACCTTTTGAGTCTAAAGTAATCAACTATAAAAAAAACGGAAAAACCTATGATTGCTTGATTAAAAGTTATCCCATTTTTAATAAGAAAGGTGATTTGACACATTTTATTGCTTTTGAAAAAGCTTTATAAAAAAAACGCCTTTCAGTCGAAAGGCGTTTTTATTTATACTAATCTTTGCTTGAAATTTTTGAAAGTAGCCTTAGGAATTCAATGTAAAGCCAAACTAGTGTAATCACTAATCCCATCGCTCCATACCATTCCATGTATTTAGGCATTTTTTGATTTACACCTTGTTCTATTCTGTCAAAGTCTAGGAATAAATTTAATGCGGCAATGATAATTACAAAAGCGCTAATTCCTATACTCATTAATGAATTGTCATGATGAACTGGCGTAAAACCTGTAAACATTGAAAACAACCAAGAAATTAAATAATAAGTTGCAATTGCTAATGTTGCAGCTACAACTACTGATTTGAATTGCTCGGTTACTTTTACGATTTTGTATTTATATAAACCTAAACAAACTAAAAAGGTAACAAAAGTTGCTCCAACAGCCTGTAGTACAATTCCAGGATAATTAGCCTCAAATATAGCAGAAATACCTCCAATAAAAAGCCCTTCAAAAACAGCATATCCTGGTGCTAGATATGGGGATAAGTGGGGTTTGAAAGCAGCAATTACTACCAAAATTAGACCAACGATTGCTCCTCCAAAAGCAGGTACGATTGGATTCATGTCATTAAATGCCATCCACCAAGTAATTGTTGCAGAAGCTGTAAGCAGTAAAAACAGGATTAGACTCTTGTTTATGGTTCCAGATAGGGACATTTCGGAGTCATAATCTATTATTGTAGCTTGATGCACTTCGTTTGAGTTTCCTTGATTTTTAAAAGTTTTGTTGTTTAAAAACGGGTTGTTCGAATTATTAAAAGCCATAAGTGTTATTTTTGTTGTTATGGTATGAAAAATTAATGATGGTTAAAGATATAAATACTCCTGATTATTTAGAAATAAAAATATAAATAAAAACGCTCCAGTTTTTTGGAGCGTTTTTTAATTTCGATACTTTGAGAATTATGCTATTTCAGAAACTCTTAAAGTATTAACCATTCCTTTATCTTTGATTGGCATAGCCGCTAAATTGATTAAAAAGTCTCCTTTTTTGACAAACCCTTTTTCTTTTACAATTTCGTTTACATCTGTTACGGTGTCATCAGTACTGACATCTTTAGTATACATAAAAGATTTAACACCCCATAATAAGTTAAGTTGTGTAAGAATACGTCTGTTTGAAGTAAATACTAAAATGTGTGCATTAGGTCTCCAAGCCGAAATTTGGAAAGCTGTATAGCCACTATTAGTCAATGTACAAATCGCTTTGGCATTGATTGAATTGGCCATCATTGCAGCATGGTGACATACTGTTTTTGTAATGTAACGATTGGTTTTTACTTGTGGAGTATTTTGAGGAACATTGATAAGTGGCGAATCTTCAACCGCTTCCAATATTTGTGTCATTTTTTGAATAACTTGTACAGGGTAATTACCTGTTGCTGTTTCGCCAGAAAGCATTACTGCATCTGCACCATCCATAACTGAATTGGCTACGTCATTTACTTCAGCACGAGTAGGTGTTAAGCTAGTAATCATAGTTTCCATCATTTGAGTGGCAACAATTACTGGAATTCTAGCAGTTTTGGCTCTTCTGATTAGTTCTTTTTGTACCAATGGCACTTCGTGAGCAGGAAGTTCAACTCCTAAATCACCACGAGCTACCATTAAAGCATCGCAAAAAGCAACAATTTTATCTATATTCTCTAGTGCCTCAGGCATTTCGATCTTGGCTATAATTGGAATTTTAAATTCAGAATGTTCTGCTATTAATTCTTGTAAATCTTGTAAGTCTCTTGGTGTTTTAACGAAAGAAAGTGCAATCCAGTCTAATTGTTGTTCGATGGCAAATTTTGCATCGGCAATATCTTTTTCTGTCAATGCAGGAAGCGAAATTTTTGTGTTAGGAAGATTAACTCCTTTTTTGGATTTTAATTCCCCACCTTGAATTACTTTAGCAAGAACTTCACTTTTTTTATCTGTTTCAACAATTTCGAAAATAAGTTTTCCATCATCTAAAAGTATTCTTTCTCCTGGATTTACATCGTTTGGAAAGTTTTGATATTTCATGAAAACTTTTTTAGAAGTTCCAAGAATATCTTCTGCGGTGGTAAATGTAATTAGGTCGCCTTCGTTAACAAATGCTCCTTCTTCCATTACACCTACTCGTAGTTTGGGACCTTGTAAGTCGCCTAAGATTGCGGTTGTGTATCCAAATTCTTCATTTAAGCCACGAATAATACTGATTTTGTTTTTTACATCTTCATAATCAGCATGGGAGAAGTTTACTCTAAATACGTTAACTCCTGCCTCAATCATGTCTTTGATGATTTCTTTTGTACTACATGCAGGTCCAAGTGTGGCTACAATTTTCGTTTTTTTGTTTGTAAGCATTGGTATTAAAAAATTAAATTGTTTTTTGATTTTATGGTTTCTTTTTTTACAGTATAAACCATACTTATGGTTTCAATAGTGTTTAAATCAGTAGTTGTTTTTGTTGTGTTAAAATTATTTTGGCACACTTCAATTTTTAAAAAAAAATCTGCTTTTTTTAATTCAGGTATTAAATATACTTGAGCAGCTATTTCTAGGTTTTGATCGAAAAACAGATTGGATTTTTGCTTAGTATCGCTCTGAATCACTTCGTTTTTATTTTGGATCAGATGCCAAGTAATGTCCTTTTTAGCGTCATAAAAAGAATATTTTGAGAAAAAAGATTTTCCTTCTTTTATGTCTATCAAAATATCTTTCGGACTTCTGTTAAGATTAATGTTTAAGGCTAGATTAATGAAATAAGCCAAACGATAATCCTCCAAAGGAGTATGTATGGCGATAATAACATAATCTATTTCTTCAAACTCATCTAAACTTACTTTATGAACTGCCATTTCAAAAATAAATTAGCAGTAAAGGTACTACTTCTATAGAAGATTTTCTAAGAAAGATTGATATGATTTTGTTAAATCGTTAACGAAAACGATATAGTTTTAAGAAAAATAAGATTATTTCTTATTTATTTTTTCTTGAAAGGCAAAATAAGCTCTTTGGGCTGCTTTTTCTTCAGCTTTCTTTTTGGAAGTGGCTCTTGCTTTGGCAATTACTTTGTCGTCAATGCTTAATCGAACACCAAACAAGCGTTGCCCATCAATGGCATTGTCTTCAAAAATATCAAAATGAAATACTCTTTTTTCTTTTTGACACCATTCAATCACTAAACTTTTGTAACTGATTACTTTACCTTCTAATCGACTAATGTCAACATATGGTATGATTACTCTTGAATTGATGAATTTTTCACAGAAAACATATCCTTTATCTAAATAAATCGCTCCAACTAAAGATTCAAAAATATTACCATGGATATTGTCGCCAAAATGATGAACAGGAACTTTGCTTTCTATAAACTGTATTAAATTCAAATCTTTTCCAAGTTCATTTAAATGTTCTCTACTCACTATTTTGGATCGCATTTTGGTTAAATAACCTTCGTCTCCATATGGTGCTTTGTTGAATAAATAGCCAGCAATTACGGAGCTTAGCATAGCATCTCCTAAGAACTCTAATCGTTCGTAATTCATAGGATTGCCATCCTTGTCTACTTTGTTAGAGGAGCGGTGTGTAAATGCTTTTCGATATGGTTCTAGCTCGGTTGGAGGGAAGCCTAAGATTTTTTGAAGGGCATTAAAAAAAATCCCGTCTTCAATAGAACGGGATTTTGAAAATATTTTTTTGAAAATACTCATACTTAAATTAGTCAACTAATTTTTTAAACAATACACAAGCATTATGTCCGCCAAAACCAAAAGTGTTACTCATTGCTACATTTACCTCTCTCTTTTGCGGTGTGTTTAGAGTAAGATTTAATGTTGGATCAATTTTCTCATCAACTACATTATGATTGATAGTGGGGGGAATTATTCCATGTTTCATGGCCAATATAGAAGCTATGGCTTCAATAGCACCAGCAGCTCCTAATAAGTGCCCTGTCATGGATTTTGTTGAATTGATATTGATTGTTTTGGCATGATCGCCAAATACAGAACTAATTGCTTTTAATTCCGCTACGTCTCCAAGAGGTGTAGAGGTTCCATGAGTATTGATGTGGTCTACATCTTCAGGATTCATTCCAGCATCGCGAAGTGTGTTTTTCATAACAGCGATTACCCCTATACCTTCTGGATGTGGAGCTGTTAAGTGGTAAGCGTCTGATGACATTCCGCCACCGCCAATTTCGCAGTATATTTTTGCTCCTCTAGCTTTTGCATGTTCATAATCTTCAAGTACAAGTGCACCAGCGCCTTCGCCCAATACAAAACCATCTCTAGTTGCATCAAAAGGTCTCGAAGCCGTTTCTGGACTTTCGTTTCTTGTAGATAAAGCATGCATAGAATTAAAACCTCCCATTCCTGCAATAGTTATGGCTGCTTCTGATCCCCCAGATATAATTACATCACACATTCCTAATCTTATGTAATTAAAGGCATCGATCAATGCATTCGCTGATGATGCGCATGCTGATACTGTAGTGTAATTGGGTCCCATATAGCCATTGCGCATAGAAATATGTGCTGGAGCGATATCAGCAATCATTTTTGGTATAAAAAAAGGATTGAATTTTGGAGTACCGTCACCTTTTGCATAATACATTACCTCTTCTTGAAAAGTCTCAAGTCCACCGATACCTGCGCCCCAAATAACACCAACTCTTTGTTTGTCTATGTTGTCATTTGTTAATCCGGCGTCTTTTATAGCTTCATCGCTAGCTGCAACTGCATATTGAGCGAATTTGTCTAGTCGTCGTGATTCTTTGCGATCCATGTAGTCTTCGATATTGAAGTTTTTTACTTCACACGCAAATTTTGTTTTGTGTTTTTCAGTATCGTAGTATGTAATTGGAGCAGCTCCGCTTACTCCGTTCAAAAGACCATTCCAGTATTCTTGGATGTTATTTCCAATTGGAGTTAGTGCACCTAATCCTGTAACTACAACTCGTCTTAATTCCATAACGTATGTGTTTTGTTAGCTTTAAACAAATAAAACCCACGCATTCTTTTATTGTATATAAAGTACAAAAGAGACATGGGTATTACAATATAAATATTTATAAGGAAGAAAAATTCTTCTCCTAAGTATTAAGTTTAATTTAAAAATAATAACACCCGTTTACAGTTATGCAAACGGGTGAAAATTTATTATTTTTTTGCTTCCTCAATGTAAGAGATAGCTTGACCTACAGTAGCAATGTTTTCTGCTTGATCGTCTGGAATTTGAATATCGAATTCTTTTTCGAATTCCATAATAAGCTCAACAGTGTCTAATGAGTCAGCTCCTAAATCATTTGTGAAGCTTGCTTCTGTTACAACTTCGTTTTCGTCAACACCTAATTTGTCTACGATAATCGCTTTTACTCTTGATGCAATGTCTGACATAATCTTTAATTTTAGAATTTAATTTGTTGGCAAAAATAAAAAACTTTATTTT
>CAUPCW010000063.1:0-18347 GCA_963509895.1 uncultured Flavobacterium sp. | reverse complement strand
TTAAACTGCATATTGCCCTCTGAAAACTGCCGACTGAAACTTCATCCGGGTCAAACCTGTTAAATATTGTTTAATCCATCCTTACAATTCAGTTATGAGTTATAAGTTATGAGTTATGAGTTGTAAAACTGAAAACTGAAAACCGAAACTGAAAACTTTAACGTATGGATAAAAATGTACAGCGTGAATAAAGAATTAATTATTCGTTCTAGTTCTGATGCCGTAGATTTTGCCTTATTAAAAGATGGAAAACTAATTGAATTACACAAAGAACAAGAAACAAGCAACTTTCAAGTAGGCGATATTTTTATTGCCAAAATACGAAAACCAGTTGCTGGACTCAATGCTGCTTTTGTAAAT
The DNA here is from genome assembly GCA_963509895.1 of uncultured Flavobacterium sp. Classification (GTDB taxonomy): domain Bacteria; phylum Bacteroidota; class Bacteroidia; order Flavobacteriales; family Flavobacteriaceae; genus Flavobacterium. The sequence continues at coordinate 17,987 of CAUPCW010000063.1, read as the reverse complement.
GTAGGCTACGAAAAAGACGCCTTTTTACATTATCATGATTTAGGACCAAACCTTGCTTCTCAATTGAAATTCATAAAACTTGTAAGCGCAGGTAAAATAAAAGATTTCTCCCTAAAAAACTTTCAGTTTGAAAAAGAGATTGATAAAGATGGCACCATTACTGATGTTTTGAATGCCAATCAATCTGTTTTAGTACAAGTAGTGAAAGAACCGATATCAACCAAAGGACCAAGAATTAGTGCAGAACTATCTTTGGCCGGACGCTTTATCGTTCTAGTCCCTTTTTCGGATCGAGTTTCTATTTCTCAAAAAATAGAAGACAAAAAAGAAAAAGATCGACTCAAAAAACTTGTACAATCCATCAAACCAAAAGGCTTTGGCGTTATTGTTCGCACAGTAGCCGAAGGCAAAAATACAGCCGAATTAGAAAAAGATTTGCAGAACCTGCTCAGCAGATGGACTGCAATGTGTAAGAAATTACCAACTGCTCATCATCCGTCAAAAGTATTAGGCGAGCTCAACAGAGCCTCCTCTATCCTTCGCGACGTGTTTAATGATACCTTTAGCGGTATTCAAATAGATGATGAAGAGTTGTACCAACAAACAAAGGATTACTTGCAAGAAATTGCACCATCCAAACAATCTATCGTAAAGTTTTATCAATCGAAAGACACTCCAATATTCGAGAAATACAACATAGAGAGACAAATCAAGACTTCCTTCGGAAAAACAGTTTCCATGAGCAAAGGAGCTTATTTAATTATCGAACACACTGAAGCCCTTCACGTTATAGACGTAAATAGCGGCAACCGTTCGAACAAAGCTACCAATCAAGAAGACACCGCAATGGAAGTAAACATGATCGCCGCCGCCGAAATCGCAAGACAATTGCGTTTGAGAGATATGGGCGGAATCATAGTAGTTGATTTTATTGATATGGCCAATCCCGAAAATCGCAAAGTCTTATTCGACTTCCTAAGAGAAGAAATGAGCGATGATAAAGCCAAACACAAAATCTTACCTCCTAGTAAATTTGGATTGGTTCAAATCACTAGACAAAGAGTAAGACCAGAAGTCAACATCAAGACGCGTGAAGAAGATCCTAATAATGAACATGGCGAAATTGAAGCGCCAATATTAATTATTGATAAAATCACTTCCGATCTCGAAAGACTACTAAAAACCCACAAAAAAGTAGTACTCAATGTACATCCTTTTGTGGCTGCTTACCTCAGCAAAGGTTTTCCATCATTACGTTCAAAATGGTTTTTTGAACATAAAAAATGGGTGAAAATTATACCACGTGACGCTTACACGTATTTAGAATATCATTTCTACGACAAAAAAGGAAATGTTATTACAGACTAAAATAAACAAAACCGTCTCGTTTTAATTAACGAGACGGTTTTTTTGTGTCTAAAAATATGCGATTAGTTCAAAATATATTCTAATCTCACCGTAATTCGAGCAGTCTTATTTTTACTAAAAGTATCATTATTACCGCCATAACTATCCTCAGCTGTAGATCCCTGACCCGTAATTTGAAAAACTCCCATACTCGCACTCTTTAATTTACCCAAACTACCTTCAGCTGTTTTTACAATTTTTGTAGCACGTTCATTAGCGTCTTTAGTAGCTTTTTCAATTAAACTTTGTTTTAAACTAGGCAAATTGGAATATGTATATTGAATAGAATTTGAAGTAAGTTCTATCCCTGAATTAATCAATTCGGAAGTTTTACTCGAAACATCCTCAATACGTTTCATTAAATCAGGCTTCTTTTTAGCCAAGAAAGTAATACTTTGGGTAGCTTCATATCCATCAAAAACTTGTTCGGTATTAATGTATTCACTATTTGAATTTTGAATTTTCACTTCTCTAAACTTCTTCTGGAAATTTACCGCTCCAAACGAAAACTCATTCGATTTAAATCCTTTTGCTATAAAAAAATTAGCTACTATTTTTTGATCCGAAATGATTTTATTATAAGCTGTTTTAATATCCGAACTACTTGCTGTAAAACTTCCAGACCATAAAATTTCGTCCGAAACAAAATCTTTTGCCCCAAGGCCAATCACTGAAATTGAATCTAAATTTTCGTTTCTATTTTTGAAAGATTGCCCCAAAATAAAGGCTGTAATCACAATAGAAATACCAATAACAATAGTCGCTTTAATTTTAGTGTCCATCATAAAATTTAGATTTAAATTTTAAATATTGCTTTCATGCAATTAACAATGAAGTAAATATAATAAGAAAAAGAAGAATTACTTTATAAATTTACTTCCTTTTCTCTGCAAAAAATCGCTTCATCAAATCGGCTGCTTCTTCTGCCAAAACACCGCGAACAACAGTAGTTTTAGGGTGCAATTGAGTACCCAATTTTTCATACCCACGATGCGTATCACTAGCCCCAAAAACAATTTTAGAGATTTGACTCCAATACAAAGCCCCAGCACACATTTGACAAGGCTCTAAAGTTACATACATAGTGCAATCTTTCAAGTATTTACCGCCCAAGAAATTGGCGGCTGCAGTGATAGCTTGCATTTCGGCGTGAGCCGTAACATCGTTGAGTAACTCGGTCAAATTATGTGTCCGAGCAATAACTTTATCTGCCACTACGATAACGGCTCCCACAGGAATTTCGCCTTTATCAAAAGCCATTTCAGCTTCTTGCAAAGCTTTTTTCATGAAATATTCGTCGGTGAATGGATGTATCATAGCCCTTATCCGCCATGTCGGGGAATAATTAAGTGAATCACAAAAATATAAAAAACAAAACCGTAAATTCGCTTTTTGATTATAAATGAAAACCAATTTACTCGAACATATCACCAATCCAAAGGATTTACGCTTACTTACTGAAGCGCAACTCCCTCTTTTAGCGCAAGAATTACGCGATTTTATAATCAATATTGTAGCGGTAAAAGAAGGGCATTTAGGAGCCAGCCTAGGTGTGGTTGAATTGACCATTGCTTTGCATTATGTATTTGACACCCCCAATGATTTATTAATTTGGGATGTAGGGCATCAAGCCTATGGACATAAAATCCTGACCGAAAGAAAAGCTGTTTTTCATACTAACCGACAGTTGAATGGCATTTCTGGGTTTCCAAAAAGAAGCGAGAGTATTTATGATGCTTTTGGCGTAGGCCACTCCTCCACTTCTATCTCTGCTGCTTTGGGAATGGCAATTGCTTCTAATCTAAAAGGAGATACCGAAAAGCAACATATTGCCGTGATAGGAGATGCCTCTATTGCTTCAGGAATGGCTTTTGAAGGTCTCAATCATGCTGGAGTTACCGATGCTAATTTGTTAGTCATTTTAAACGACAACGCCATCGGAATCGATCCAAGTGTTGGCGCTTTAAAAGAATATTTAACCGCTGTAAAAGAAGGGAAAAATCATTGGCAAAATAATATGATTAAATCCTTAAACTTTGACTACTCCGGACCAATTGATGGTCATGACCTCAAAGCGATAGTTAAGGAGTTAAACCGTTTAAAAAAAATAAAAGGCCCGAAGTTTCTTCACGTTATTACGACCAAAGGCAAAGGACTACAACAAGCCGAAGACAATCAAGTGCAATACCATGCGCCGGGTAAATTTAACGCCGAAACTGGAGATTTACTGCCTAAATCAGAAGAGCATTTACCTCCAAAATACCAAGATGTTTTTGGTTTAACACTTTTAGATCTAGCCAAAAAGAATGAAAAAATCATCGGAATAACACCTGCTATGCCTTCTGGTAGTTCCTTAAAATTCATGATGGATGAACTCCCAAAACGCGCTTTTGATGTAGGAATTGCTGAACAACATGCCGTAACCTTAGCCGCAGGAATGGCTACTCAAGGGATGATTGTCTATTGTAACATCTATTCTACTTTTTTACAAAGAGCATATGACCAAATCATCCACGATGTGGCTTTACAAAACTTACCAGTCATCTTTTGTTTGGACAGGGCGGGATTGGTTGGCGAAGACGGCGCTACCCATCATGGCGTATTTGACTTGGCCTATTTACGATGCATTCCAAATTTAATAGTCTATGCACCACTGAACGAAACAGCACTGCAAAACATTTTATATACAGTACAATTAGGAATCGATCAACCCATTGCTATACGCTATCCTAGAGGTAGGGGTCAGCTTGTCAACTGGAAATCTACTTACAAAAAAATCCCAATCGGAAAAGCTAACCGTTTGAGAGAAGGAACAACAATTGCCATTCTTTCAACGGGTTCCATTGGTAATAATGTCATAAAAGCTACTGAAGAATTAGAAGACAATGCCCTATTTGCCCATTATGACTTTGGCTTTATTAAACCGCTGGATGAAAAACTCTTGCATACTATTTTTAACCAATTTGAAACTATAATTACAGTAGAAGATGGTGTCATAACTGGAGGTTTTGGTTCAGCCGTACTCGAATTTTCAGCTTCTCACAACTATCAGAAAACGATAAAAACACTAGGAATACCTGACACTTTTATCGAACAAGGAACTATCAGCGAATTACAATACGCCTGCAAAATTGACGTTAAAAGTCTGAAGGCCTTTTTTTCAACATACAAAATCAGTTAATTTGCATTTATTAAAACACCAATAATGAAATTTTCATCAATACCTCTTTTATTATTTTTCTTTAGTTTTTCTTTTCAAATTTTTGCACAAGAAACCACGCCAATACCAGAAACTTCAAACGACTCCATTATACTTTTGACACCTACTAAAGGACCCACTTTTCGGCCCTTTGTAATCCCTACTTCGCTTCCACCAATAAAAGCGCCAACTATTAGAAAAACGGCTGTAAATACATTGGGTATTTCAAACTGGATTAAAAAAAACAAACTAGGCTTTGACATCACACAAATTGCTTTTGTAAATTGGAATGCTGGGGGTACAAGCTCTATTTCTGGATTAATAAAAGGGAATTTCACAAGAGTATATACGAGAGAAAATTATAAATGGCAAAATGAATTGATTTTTCGCTATGGTCTCAACAAACAAGATGGAATTGAATTGCGAAAAACCGATGATGCCGTTTTAATTAACTCCACTTTTGGTTACCGAAAAGACACCTTGACCAATTGGTATTATTCTGCAAAATTCAATTTTAATACACAATTCACAGATGGGTACTCTTATCCAAATAAAGAAGTGGCTATTTCTAGGGCTTTTGCACCTGCCTATTTTTTTATAGGTCTTGGAGCAGAGAAAATTGACAAAAAGAAACATTACTCCTATTACATATCTCCTTTTACATCAAAAACAACCTTAGTTTTAGATCAAACATTAGCAGATCAAGGAGCTTTTGGAGTAGATGCTGCCATTTATGATGCTAATGGAGTTCTTATACAAAAAGGGAAACAATCGAGATCAGAGTTGGGTTTTCTTTTTTCAAGCCAAATTAAAAAGGAAATTTTTAAAAACATTCATCTCGATAACAGATTAAGTTTATATTCGGATTACATTAATAGATTTGGAAACATTGACATAGACTGGAATCTTCAGTTAGAACTTGTGGTCAATAAATATGTCAAAGCTAATATTGGTTCACAATTAATTTATGACGATGACATCAAATCAAAACGAGAAGAAAATGGCGTTCAAATCACTGAGGGACCAAAAGTTCAATTAAAGCAAGTTTTGGGAGTAGGTATTGTTTATGAGTTCTAATTTTTATTTTTGGGCTCCTTGCAAGGTTTCATAAAGACGCAAAGCATTACCATCGGTTAGCAAAGAGACATAATGACAAATATGCAATAATCTTTCATATAGGTTTTCTTTATCTAAAAGATGCTTTTCTGGAAGCATTTTTAAAATTAATTGATCATAATTCGAACTTTTACCCTCAAAAGAATTGTTATAGGCTGTAATAAACTTATCCAAAAGGGTTTGAATAATTTGATACCCAACCAATTCTTTTTCAATTACTTCTCTGCTCTGATAAATATTCTTGACACTAATCTTGATGATATCATCCATCTGTGCTTTGTATTTGCTTTTATCCATTATTGCAAAAGGAAAGTTTCCTTCCAAAATACTGTTTTCATTTTCGATAAAAACATTTACTGCATCATTGATCAAACTTCCTATAGCCAGGGCTCGTAAATAACTAATTCGATCTTCTTTGGTTTCTAATGTCTTGTATTTAGAACCATCGATACTGTCTTTTACTAATTTGATTAAATATTCTAAAGCAAAATCTTCCGAAATCAATCCCAAATTGATTCCATCTTCAAAATCAATAATTGTATAACAAATATCATCAGCAGCTTCGACCAAATAAGCTAGAGGATGTCTTTCGAAGCCAATATCTGGATTGTTTTTATTGGGAATCATTCCCATTTCTTGAGCTACTTCTTGAAAAAAATCTTTATCGGTTTGAAAAAAGCCATATTTCTTGTCAGCAATATTTTTAGTAGGCTTTTTGGGTAAACTCTCTTTTGGATATTTCATAAAAGCACCTAAAGTAGCAAACGATAATCGAATCCCTCCCTCGACTCCTGGACGAGAACTATTCAACACCGAAAATCCATTAGCATTGCCTTCAAAATCTACCAAATCTTGCCACTGCTTTGGACTTAATTGATTTTTATATTGTTGTCCTTTTCCTATTGAAAAATACTCTCCAATTGCTTTTTCACCAGAATGTCCAAACGGAGGATTGCCAATATCGTGAGCGAGAGAAGCCGCAGCAACAATGGCTCCAAAATCATTCATTTGATAGCCATGAATATCTTGTAAATAAGGATATTTTTCGATTATTTTTTTTCCAACCAATCTTCCTAAAGAACGTCCTACCACCGAAACTTCTAGACTATGGGTCAAACGGGTATGCACAAAATCGGTTTTAGACAACGGAATTACCTGAGTTTTGTCTTGCAAACTTCTAAAAGCAGACGAAAAAATAATGCGGTCATAATCTACCTCAAACCCTAAACGAGTTTCATCTTGCTCGATACGCAAACGCTTTCCTGTGTCACCTTGACGTTTTAATGATAATAGTTGTTCCCAGTTCATTTTATTTTGTGAATGATTAGTTGTCAAATATACAAATACGATTGGTTTTATATTTCTATTCGGATAAATCCTGAGGATGATTCGCAATTGCATCTTGAATCACATTGCTTTTCACCGATTGAAGCAAATGATTTTTTGCCTCGGCAAAAGTAAGGTCGTACAAACGCTCCATTTTTTGAAATTGAAGTGGATACTTTTGAAGTAAGGTCTCATAATAGGTATCCAAAACGGTAGCGTTGGGTGCTGTAAACTCGAGTTGCAATTCAAAGCGTCGCACTAAGGCCTCGTCTATCATTTGAATTTGATTCGTTGCAGCAATTAAAACAGAACGACTCGGAAAACTATCAATCAACTGAATAATGGAATTGACCACTCGTTTCATTTCTGTATACATAACCATCTTTCATAAAACTCCCTTTACGATAATTTATCTGGATTCTTTCCAATGTTTTTGCTCTCTGTATTGACTCTTCTTTCTAGTTTTTTAATATCTTCTTCTGCTGGAAGATTTTCGGGAACAATTTTCCTGTCCAATAACAATTTTCTAACACCTTTATTATTGTTTATATGCTCCGAAGAAATGCTTCTTTCAGTGGACAATCCCTTGTCTTTAGTATTAAAAACTGTAATTTCTGTTGCAAAATCTTTAGCCTTTATTACAATTGTAGGCAAAAAGTCAGCTAGTGGTCTACTTTCTGGTACACCCAATTTCTTTTTCATTTGAGAAGTATTTTTCCCTCCAAATAATGCTTGGTCTCCTTTACTCCTTATTATTCCAAAATCTTTGTCGTTTCCTGTTTTTTCAAAAATAAGTTCAGATAATTCTTTTTCAGATAAAGTTAATTTCTGTCTAGCATTTAATCGTTCCCAATCATCTATTCTTTTGGCTATTACTTCAAATTTTCTTGTTTGAATAGCAAAATAATTTTGAGCAAAAGCTATTTGTTCTTTTCTTGGGTCACCATTTTGAGCAATAAGATAACAAGCGTACCTTGTAAGCATAATATCATCTATTTCTCTTTCAGTTCCAGAGCCAATTACTACCATTTTGTTGATGTCAACAAAATGGTCTACTATTAAATGACCAGTAACTTCACTAGAAGTTTTTGCTTTAGAAATAACTTTATTGAAATTTCTCCATTCGGAATATCCTAAAAGATGCTGAATATCTCTTGCAAACCAAAATTCAATCCCATTTTCAGTAGTTTGAGAATAGCTCTCAAAATCAACTGTTAAATTTTTTATTAATTCTGCTTTCATAAATTTTGAATTTAAGATAAAAAAAGGGAGTTACTACTAACTCCCTAAAATTAAAACTACTTCTTTTTCGTAATACTAACCGTAGTTTTCGGATGTTTAGAAGCATAGCTAGAAGTTACATACTTACCAGTTATAGCACTTCTGTTTCCAACAACATTTGTCTTCTTGGTACTCATATTTGAATATTAAGAAAATTTAACAATGTTGATGTCCTTTTTTTACCAAAATATTTTATTTTTGTAGCTTGTATAACAATATAACATTTGGCTATAGAATAGAACATCAATTCTATTATCTATATTTAAATTTACTAAAAGACTTCAACTCCAATTGAAGTCTTTTTTCATTTTTAAGACCCACACATTTCACAGTCGTCTGGTCCTGCATTTTTTGCCAATTCGATCATGGCTCTGTATTCTTCGGCGGTCATCTCCACCGTTTCTACTTCAACCGCTTCCAAAGGCCTTGCTTTTGGCTTACTTTCTGGAATTGCCTCTTCTTTTTTGTCATTATTCAACGTGAACTTAATAGCATCTACTGCTGCTTTGGTTCTCAAATAATACATTCCTGTTTTCAATCCTGATTGCCATGCATAGAAATGCATTGAAGTTAATTTGGAGTAATTGGCATCTTGCATAAACAAGTTCAAAGATTGAGATTGATCAATGAAATACCCTCTTTGACGAGACATGTCGATGATATCTTTCATAGACATTTCCCAAACCGTTTTGTATAATTCTTTTAGATCTTGAGGAATGGACTCTATATTTTGAACCGAACCATTATGTCTCATAATTTCTTGTTTCAAAGTCTCATTCCACAAACCACGCTCCACCAAGTCATGTAATAAATGTTTGTTCACTACGATAAACTCTCCAGAAAGGACGCGTCTTGTATAAATATTAGAAGTGTACGGCTCAAATGCTTCGTTATTTCCTAAAATTTGAGAAGTGGAAGCTGTTGGCATTGGTGCAACCAATAGTGAATTTCTAACACCATGTTGCATAACTTCTTTTCTCAAAGCAGCCCAGTCCCATCTTCCAGACAACTCTTCGTCATTTAGTCCCCAAAGATTGTGTTGAAACTCCCCTTGAGAAATTGGCGAACCTTCAAAAGTAGAATAAGGACCTTCTTCTTTGGCAATTTCCATTGAAGCTGTAACCGCAGCAAAATAAAGGGTTTCGAAAATTTCTTGATTCAATTTCTTTGCCTCATCACTTGTAAAAGGCATGCGTAACATGATAAAAGCATCGGCTAAACCTTGTACACCCAATCCTACCGGACGGTGACGCATGTTAGAGTTTTCAGCTTCTTTTACTGGGTAGTAATTTCTATCAATTACTTTATTTAAATTACGCGTTACTCTTTTAGTTACTTTGAACATTAATTCATGGTCAAACTTTCCGTTTTCAATGAACATGGGTAAAGATATAGAAGCTAGGTTACATACCGCGATTTCATCTTTAGACGTGTACTCCATAATTTCGGTGCACAAATTTGAAGAGCGAATCGTTCCTAAATTCTTTTGATTCGATTTACGGTTAGCGGCGTCTTTGTATAGCATATATGGCGTTCCCGTCTCGATTTGAGATTCTAGAATTTTCTCCCATAATTCTCTAGCTTTGATGGTTTTTCTACCTTTACCTCTGTTCTCGTAATCCAAATACATCGCTTCAAATTCATCGCCATATACATCATATAAGCCTGGGCATTCGTTAGGACACATTAGCGTCCAGTGTGCGTCTTCTTGTACACGTTTCATGAATAAATCCGATGTCCACATCGCGAAGAATAAATCTCTGGCACGCATTTCTTCTTTCCCTGTGTTTTTCTTTAAATCTAGGAACTCAAAAATATCAGCATGCCATGTTTCAATATAAATGGCAAAACTTCCTTTGCGCTTTCCTCCTCCTTGATCTACATAACGAGCGGTGTCGTTAAAAACACGTAACATCGGAACAATTCCGTTTGACGTTCCATTGGTACCACGAATATATGAACCTGTAGCTCTCACGTTATGAATAGAAAGTCCTATTCCTCCAGCAGATTGAGAAATTTTAGCGGTTTGTTTCAACGTATCGTAAATTCCGTCAATACTATCGTCTTGCATAGCCAAAAGGAAACAAGAAGACATTTGAGGTTTTGGAGTACCAGCATTAAACAAAGTTGGCGTAGCATGGGTAAAGAACTTTTTAGACATTAAGTCGTAGGTTTCAATAACCGATTCTAAATCGTTTAAATGAATCCCTACAGAAACACGCATCAACATATGTTGAGGACGTTCAACAATTTTGCCATTAATCTTTAACAAATAGGAACGCTCTAAAGTTTTAAAACCAAAATAATCATAGTTAAAATCACGATTATAAATAATATGTGAATTCAAAAACGCTGCATTCTCCATGATTACTTTATGCACTTCATCAGAGAGTAGTGGCGCTTCTTGTCCGTTTCTAGGATTCACATAGTGATACATTTCATTCATCGTTTCTGAGAACGACTTATTGGTATTTTTATGCAAATTAGAAATAGCAATACGAGCCGCTAATTGAGCATAATCTGGGTGTGCAATAGTCATAGAAGCAGCAGTTTCGGCCGCTAAATTATCCAATTCTGAGGTGGACACTCCATCATACAAACCTTCAATTACTCGCATGGCTACTTTTACAGCATCTACTAGATCATTCAAACCATAGCATAGTTTTTTAATTCTATCTGTGATTTTGTCGAACATTACAGGCTCTTTGTGGCCATCTCTTTTTACTACGTACATAAGTTTTAGTTTTAAAAAATAGCAAATCCCTTTGCCATTCCGGGGTATTTGTAAAATTAAGTTGGGAAACTAATCCCTAATTATTATTGTAATCACTTGTAGCAAACGAACACAATAGCATAGCAAATCGTATCCAAAAAGGATAAAATTTGATAGGTAATAAAAGAGCTCTTTTACTTCTATTTATGAAACGATACTAGCTATACCTTTTTAAAAATCAGCGTCGAATGAAATCTTTTGCGCGTCACTATCTGTGTTCATTACACCCGCTTTTTGATACTCTGCTACTTTTTTCTCAAAGAAATTGGTTTTTCCTTGCAATGAAATCATATCCATGAAATCAAAAGGATTTGTGGTATTGTATTCTCTTTCGCAACCTAACTCAACCAACAAACGGTCGGTTACGAATTCTAAATATTGAGTCATTAAGCCCGCATTCATCCCGATTAAACTAACCGGAAGCGATTCGGTAATGAACTCTCTTTCAATTTTTAGAGCGTCAACTAAAATTTCTCTAATGCGGTCTTTAGGGACTTTATTAATCAAATGATGATTGTGCAAGTGCACGGCAAAATCACAATGAACGCCTTCATCACGAGAAATCAATTCATTAGAAAAGGTCAATCCTGGCATTAAGCCACGTTTTTTTAACCAAAAAATAGAACAAAAACTTCCTGAAAAGAAGATTCCTTCTACAGCAGCAAAAGCAATTAATCGTTCAGCAAATGAATCAGATTCGATCCATTTTAAAGCCCAATCTGCTTTTTTCTTGATGGCAGGAAACACTTCAATAGCGGTAAATAACTCGTTTTTCTCTATTTCATCTTTTACATAGGTATCGATTAATAAAGAATAGGTTTCGCTATGAATGTTTTCCATCATAATTTGAAAACCATAGAAAAATTTAGCTTCTGCATATTGCACTTCGTTTACAAAGTTTTCGGCTAAATTTTCATTTACAATCCCATCAGAGGCTGCAAAAAAAGCTAAAATGTGTTTGATGAAATATTTTTCTTCTTCAGTTAGCTTATTATTCCAGTCGTTTAAGTCTTGAGATAAGTCAATTTCTTCTGCAGTCCAAAAACTGGCTTCCATTTTCTTATACCATTCCCAAATATCATGATGCTTAATAGGAAAAATCACGAAACGATTTTTATTTTCTTGTAAAATTGGCTCTAATTGTGACATTTTTTTGTGTTTCTTTTTTTGGTTTTTTAAGAGAATTTTAATCAATCTGGGGATTACAAAGATTGTGAAATAATGCGTGTATTAAAAGCCAAACTTATTCACAATCGCCCTTAGTTTTTAACAAAGCAGCATTTTTCAAAATAGTAAATTTTGATTTTACAACTAATTGATTTTTAGTATTTTATATTTTACAAAAAAGGCTAAAGCACCGTAAAATATAGGATTTTAAAACTCTTGTGCAAGAGAAAAAATTATTTTTTTTACATTTATTTTTTTAGATCATTTGCTACTTTTTCGAGCTCCATATACCAGTCCTCTCCGAACCTTCTAACTAGTGCTTCTTTAACAAATTTATAGACCGGAACCTCCAACTCCTTTCCTAACGAACAAGCGTCATCACATATATCCCATTTGTCATAATTAACCGCAGCAAAATCACTAAAATCTTTCACTCTTATGGGATACAAATGACAAGACACCGGTTTTTTCCAGTCGATTATGCCTTGGTTGTAGGCTTGCTCGATTCCGCAAAGCGCTGTCGCTCCATCAAAAATAACATACGCACAATCTTTATTATCGATTAATGGCGTTTCTAAATCTCCGTCTGTTCCTTTTAACCATGTTCCTTGAGCTTCTATAGCTTCAATACCTTGCTTGCGCAAAAAAGGTTTTACTTTCGGATAAATCGTTTCCAAAATTTTAGTTTCTTCAACACTTAAAGGAGCTCCTGCATCGCCATCAACGCAACAAGCACCTTTGCAGGCAGATAAATTACAAACAAAATCTTTTTCGAGTATATCTTCGGATACGATGGTTTTTCCTAATTGAAACATGGGTGTGAAGTACTTTTAATTTAGTTGCAAAGTTAATCAAAGTCATGGAGTCTATGGTTTTTTAATGCTCCTTTAACTAATGTACATTTAAAAAAAAGGAGAATGACGATTGGTAACAAATCTTTAATAACTATCAAATCAGAAGTGAATCGAATAAAGGGAGCCTGTTTTTTGATAGAAACTATTAAAAAACTTCGATTTATTGCAACAAACTATTAAAAATCTTAACAATGTTTTACCTTTGCCAACAAAAAAAGTATGTTAGAATTCAACTTGAGAGAAGTGGCTACTGTAGGAATGGTACTATTTGCCGTGATTGATATTGTGGGTTCAATTCCTATTATCATCAATCTAAGAGCCAAACACGGTCATATCGAATCCGAAAAAGCTACTTTGGTTGCTGCTTTGATAATGATTGTTTTCCTTTTTATAGGGAAAGAATTTTTGAGTTTAATAGGTATTGATGTGCACTCTTTTGCCGTTGCTGGTTCTTTTGTGCTTTTCTTTTTAGCTCTAGAAATGATTCTTGGCATCCATTTGTACAGAGATGAAGAAGCCAATTCAGCCTCTATTGTCCCTATTGCTTTTCCCTTAATTGCTGGGGCTGGAACCATGACCACACTGTTATCGCTTCGTTCTCAGTTTCATACTATCAACATTTTGATCGGAATTATTTTGAACATTATTCTGGTCTATATTGTTTTAAAATCTTCTGGAAAAATCGAAAAAATGTTGGGCAAAAACGGACTTGGAGTCGTGCGGAAAACCTTTGGCGTTGTCCTTTTGGCCATTGCTGTTAAATTATTCGCTGCTAATGTTAAAGGTTTGTTTGCCTAAAATAAAATTTTATAAATTTACCCACTTGAATAATTTTAATGGCTTTTTTGTTGGTTCAAAAAAAATCAACAGTCATTAAAACCATAATAACGAATACCATGAAGATCTTTACTACTGTTTTAATTTTATTAGCTGTTGCCTTAATCGTTTTTAATATTACTTTGTTGGATTTCTCAGAGCCTTTCAAAGGAAATAGTGGCGTAGCGCTTATTGGTGTAGCAGCCTCCTTTTGTGCTATTTTAATTCTTCTAATTTTTAGAATTTCTAAAAAAATTGAAGAAAAAATGAACGATACTATCTAAATGTTTGACGTATTAATTATTGGCGGAGGCGTTTCGGGCATGTCTTGTGCTTTAGTTTTAGGTTCAGCTAAAAACAAACCCTTTGCTGCTGACAAACAAATCGGGATTTTTACTCATCAAAAAGCATCTTCTCTACAAGAAGCTTTATTTAATAATGCATACGGAATTCCTGCTGGCACTTTAGGCAGTGATTTATTAAAACAAAGCCTCAACCAACTAGGCACTTGTTACCCTCACATCATTCAAATTCCTGAAGAAAAAGTACTAAAAATAGAAAGCTCATTTACTTCATCTGATCAAAACTCGTTCTTGCATACTGAATTTAAAGTTGTTACAAACAAAAATTCTTATACCACCCGAAATATTATTATTGGTATTGGATCCGCAAACACATTTACTATCGAAGGCTTAATGCAGTTTGTAGAACCACACCAGAAAGCATTACCAGAAAAACAACGCATCCAATTGCGAAATACTGATCACAAAGTTGCGGAAGGGATTTATGTAATAGGTACATTAGCAGGCTGGAGAAGTCAACTAGCCATTGCGGCCGGAAGTGGCGCAGCAGTTGCAACAGATATTCTTACGTTATGGAATAATGGTATTCAAACGCATGCTCATGATAGCATTCGTTAATTTCATTTTTTAGTCAAGACCTTTTTGACCATTTCATCTTGTTTCAATACAATTTGATAAAAATAGTCTTCACCATATAATTGTCTGGCAAATTCCGCCATGATGTATTGATTTACTGCCGCTTTACTCTTTTCTAATTGCAACAACAAGCCATTCGATCTGAGATAATCTTGAAAGAAGTCAAAATACTTTTCAGCATTGTATTGCATTTGAAATTCTTGGAAAGTTACTCCTTTGAACGCTTTTCGATCTTGGTCCAACTCTTCAAAAACAAAATGACCTACCATTCCAGATTGTTCTAATAATGCTGCGTTTTCTTCCTCTTTTTCTGTACTTATTGGCACAAAAACATCAGGAACAATTCCACCACCACCGTAGACTAATTTTCCTTTTTTGGTTTTAAATTTCAAAGTATCAGCAACTTTAATACTGTCTTTATGATACAATTCGCCATTCAAAAAACGGTGTTCTGATTCTTTAAAGTAATCCGCATTGCCTTTGGCATAAGGTTTTTGAATAGAACGCCCCGAAGGTGTGTAATAACGAGCCACGGTTAAACGCACGGCTGAACCGTCTTTAAAGTCCATTTCGCGTTGTACTAATCCTTTACCAAAAGAACGACGCCCGACTATGGTTCCTCTATCGTTGTCTTGTATCGCTCCCGCCAGAATTTCGCTTGCGGATGCACTATTCTCGTTAATTAAAACGAATAATCTGCCCGATTCAAAATTCCCTTTTTCGGTTGCGAAGGTTTTTTCTATCGTTCCGCTTTTACTTTTAGTAAAAACAATCAAGTCGTTATCTTTTAAAAAATGATCAGCTATCGCAATGGCTTCTTCCATATATCCTCCGCCATTATCACGCAAATCCAACACTAGGGTCTGCGCACCTTGCTTTTTCAATTGTGCCAATCCAGAGTTAAATTCGGCAAAGGTGGTTTCGGCAAAGCGGTTGATTTTGATGTAACCCACCGTAGGATTCAACATCAAAGCCACGTCAACACTTTTTAGCGGAATGATGGCTCTTTTAATTTTAAACTTCAGCTTTTGACGTGTGGTTTTTCGGTAAACCGTCACTTCAATATCAGAACCAACTGTTCCTTTTAGTTTTGCAAAAAGGCTATCACTAGGCAAATGACGCCCAAATAATTTAGTTTTTCCAGCGTATAGTAATCGGTCACCGGCTTGTATTCCTGCTTTTGCCGAAGGGCCATTAGCAACAGGTTTTATGACCGCAACGGTGTCTTTGTACATATAAAAATTGATTCCGATTCCTACAAAATCACCTTTCATACTCTCAGCAACTTGTGTTTGTACGCTTGGCGGAATATACACAGAATGCGGATCTAACTTTGCCAAAATAGTATCTACTGTCAAATTCACAATAGAATCCGTATTGACATCGTCTACATATTCGTTATTGATGAAATCAATCAAAGAATTCAACTTTGATTTGGAAGCATTAGAAGCTACCAAACCTGGATCTCTCGAAACATTCAGCCATCCGCCAATACCCACGCCAAGCGCTAAAGTAGCACTCAACAGTATGGGCAAATATTTGTTTTCGAATTTCATTTAATCTTCTAAAATAGGAATATGAATGACCTCAACGCCTGCTTTTATTAAAAATTGTATTCCAGAATCATCACGATATCCGTTTTGGTACACCACTCTTTTGATTCCAGATTGGTGAATCAACTTACTGCATTCTTTGCAGGGAGAAAGTGTGATATACAGGGTAGCTCCTTCACAAGATTGTGTGGATCGAGCTACTTTGAGAATGGCATTCGCTTCGGCATGGAGTACATCCCAACGCGTTAATCCTTCGTCGTCTTCGCAACAATTTTCAAATCCAGAAGGCGTTCCGTTGTAACCATCCGAAATAATCATTCGGTCTTTTACAATTATGGCTCCCACTTGTTTGCGTTTGCAATACGACAACAAACTCCATTCTCTGGCAATTCGCAAGTAGGCTTTGTCGTATTTATTTAATTTTATTTCGTTCATTTTTATCGTAACCAAAATTCACTTTCAACAATCATTGGAAGCACTACACCAATTATAAAAGAAGATATGACCAAAGTCCAATCTCTTTTTGAAAATCTAAAAACTGTTTGTACAATATAAGAGAGTACCAAAACTACAAAAACTACCGCAATCTGCGCCGCTTCTATTCCTAAAGCGAATTCGCATAACGGTAATAATTTAGAATTAGCCGTACCGCCTAAAATCGTCTTGAAATAGTTAGAAAATCCTAAACCGTGAATGATTCCAAAGAACAAAGTGATAAAAAACACCAGATTAATACTCTCTTTTTTGCTGGACTTCCCAGCGGTAAACAAATTAAACAATGCGGTAATCAAAATCGTAATGGGAATCAACAACTCGACTACATTTACTTTTATGGCAACAATACCATAAACAGATAGAAATAATGCCATAGTATGCCCAAGTGTAAACAAGGTAACCAATAACAAGATGCGCTTCCAATCGTTAAACGAATAAGGAACTGCTAAAGCGATTAAAAATAAAACATGATCATAAGCATGAATATCTAAAACGTGACGTAAACCGATTTGAAAATAAATCCAAAATTCTGACATAGGTAATTATATAAATTTGATTAAGGGTCTGTAAACTTACAATAATTTTTGAAAAGGAGTTGCTCGAAAATTGGCCACGAATTCACTAATTTTTTATTAAAAATAAAGATTGAATGACACTAATTTTCATCGCTCTCGGGATTTAAGTTGAATAAAGCATTTGATAATGCTATTTTCACTAGTCCATAGTAGATTATTTCAACTAGCCATTCCTTCTTATTTTAAAAAAAATTGTATCTTTAAATCAACCATAAAAACAACTATTATGTCAATTTCAGATTTATTTGATAACGAATTCAAAAGTCGCAACAAAGGTCATTTTTCAGCTATTGTTCGTGTAGCTTTAGCAGACGGAAATGTAACACCTGAAGAACAAGCTTTTTTAGACAAACTGGCGGCTCACTTGGACATCTCTGCCGAGGAATACCGCGAAATTTTAAAAAACCCCTTGAATTATGATATTAATCCTCCCTATTTGTATGTGGAGCGTTTAGAAAGGTTGTATGATTTGGGTCGAATGGTTCAC
>CAUPCW010000062.1:0-19625 GCA_963509895.1 uncultured Flavobacterium sp. | reverse complement strand
TAAATTTAAAACAATGATTAAGAAAACTCTAGCAGTATTTGCAGCCTTATTTTTATTAGTGGGTTGTGAAAATGACAATGACGAAAATCCTAGCTCAGAATTAGGATATAATGAAAACCCAGCTTCATTTAAAGAAGTAGGAACGATTACAATTGGTGGAACTGGTGCTGCAGAAATTAGTGCTTATGATGAAACTACCAAAAAGCTTTTTACCGTAAACAACAGCTCAACGAACAAAATTGATGTGATCGATTTGACAGATCCTACAAAACCTGTTGTGCTAACGAGTATTGATATGGCTGCCTATAATGGCGCTGCCAATAGCGTAGCAGTTTATGGAGGAAAATTAGCGGTGGCTTTAGAATCTAAATCTAATAAACAGGAGGCAGGGAAAGTGGTCGTTTTTAATACTTCGACTTATGCTTTGATTAAAGAAATCACCGTAGGAGCTTTGCCAGATATGATTACTTTTTCGCCAGACGGTAAATTTATTGTTACTGCCAATGAAGGTGAACCTAATGATACCTATTCATTAGATCCAGAAGGTTCTGTTTCGATTATAGATGTTGCTGCAAGTTATGCTGTGACGACTTTAAATTTTGCTCAATTCAGCACGCAACTTCCTGATTTAAAAGCCAAAGGATTTCGTATAGCTAGTGTTTCTAATAATTTCGCTAACGATATTGAACCAGAATATATTACGATTTCTGCGGATTCAAAAACGGCTTGGGTTACTTTGCAAGAAAATAATGGAATCGCTAAGATTGATTTGGTAGGCAAAAAGAATGTACAACTTTTTCCATTAGGATATAAAGATTATTCTTTAGCAGATAACGCAATAGATGTAAGCGATAAAGACGGAGCAATTGCTTTTGCCACTTGGAAAGTGAAAGGAATGTTTCAACCGGATGCGATTGCCAATTTTGAGAGTAATGCTATTCCTTATTTGGTTACAGCCAATGAAGGGGACGCACGAGAATACAGTGCTTTTGTAGATGTTCGAAGAATCAATCACTCTTCTGTGGTTTTGGATCCAACGGTTTTTCCAACGGCTGCTGCTATGAAAGCAGATGGTGTTTTGGGACGTTTGAATATCAATACCAAAATGGGAGATACTGATGGCGATGGTGATTTTGATGAATTGATAGGTTTTGGTGCTCGTTCATTCTCGATTTGGAATGGTAACACCGGCGCTTTAGTTTTTGATAGTAAAAATGAATTGGATAAAAAAGCACACGAATTGGGTCTTTATGATGACAATAGAAGTGATGACAAAGGCGTTGAACCTGAGTCGGTTTATGTAACCAAAATGGGAAACAAGCAAATTCTTTTTGTAGGTCTAGAAAGAGCCGATGCTTTGATGATTTATGATGTAACAGCTCCAACAGCACCCAAGTTTTTGCAAGCCATCAAAACCGGTGATGCTCCTGAAGGACTAACGTTCATTCCAGCTGCTAAAAGTCCAAACAAGAAAAGTATGGTTATCGTAAGTAGTGAAGGGGATGGAAGTGTTAAAATTTTCCAGCCTGAATTGAATTAATTCAAGGTTTTCAATAGAAAAGCGTCTGAGATTCTAAGTGTAAAATATTCTTAGAGTCTCAGACGCTTAGTTTTTTTTTGCAACTTTTTGAAGTTAGTCTATCGCTCTTTTGGTAATGTCCCCAAAAGCATCGATGCGTCTGTCTCTAAAAAACGGCCAATTCTGACGTACGTTTTCTTGTAAATCCAAATCAACTTCGGCAATTAGTATTTCTTCTTTATCGTGTGACGCTTGTGCTAAAATTTCGCCTTGTGGTCCTGCAATAAATGACGAACCCCAGAATTCAATTCCAGCTGTTCCTTCGATGTATTGTTCCAAACCAATACGGTTGGCTGCGGCTACATACACACCATTGGCTACCGCGTGACCTTTCATTACATTCATCCAAGCGCCGTGTTGGTTTTCGCCATATTGTTCTTTTTCTAAAGGATGCCATCCAATTGCGGTTGGGTAAAACAACACTTCAGCTCCTTGCAAAGCAGTTAGTCGTGCACCTTCTGGATACCATTGATCCCAACAAATCAAGGTTCCAATTTTTCCTTTTTGTGTAGGGAAAGCTTTGAAACCAATATCGCCAGGTGTAAAGTAGAATTTTTCATAGAAATGTGGATCATCTGGAATATGCATTTTGCGATACAATCCCGCTTCGGTTCCATCGGTATCAATGATGTAAGCACTGTTGTGGTAAATTCCCGCCATTCTTTTTTCGAAGAAAGGAACAATGATTACCACGCCTAATTCTTTGGCTAATGCCGAAAAAGCAATAAATGAGGTGCTGTACAATGGTTCTGCCAACGCAAAATTATCTACATCTTCGCTTTGACAAAAATAATGACTGCTATATAATTCTGGTAACGAAATGACTTCTGCACCTTGTTTTGCCGCCTCTCGAACCCAGTGTAAACATTTTTTTAAGTTGTTTTCAGCAACATCGTTGAGGTTTAATTGAATAACCGCTATTTTGTATTTTTTATTAGGCATAACTTAAAATTTAGTGTGCAAAAGTAGTTATTTTTTCTAAAGAGTTCTAATGAGGGAAAATGAAAGTTATAATTACAAAGTATAAATACAAGTTGATTAAAGATTCGATTTATTTTGTTTTTAAGCGATGGTCAAAGACTAGTTTTTCTGTACTTATAATTTTTATCTTTTTAATTTCTGGATGGTGTGGGTTGATTAAGTAGTTATATTCTTGAGGAATTATGCTGCTAGGAACTCGTAATGCTAATGCTTCGTTTTGTAACACAAAATCATCACCAATGTATTGCGTTTCTAATAAAGGTGGTTTTGAATCCCAACCATCAGGAAGGCTTTCTAAGGGTAAATCAAGTATTTCAATTTCATCGGGAATACATAATTCAACATAAAAACGATCCGTTGGTAAATCACTTGTCAGGTCTAGATGAACGGCTATTTCTAAAGTAGCTAATGCTCTAGATTCAGCGGTATAAACTAAATTTGTATTGGCACTATTCCATCTAAAACCCTCGCTTAGAGCCGATCCAATTCCTTTTAAAGTGGTTGACAGGTATTTTTCTCTTTCGATTCTGAACACTTTCATAATTAGGCAAAACTTCCGTGTTCTAGTCTATTTAAACAATTTTTGACTTCCTGAATGCCAGTAGTTGAATCTAATAAACTTTCAGGAGTAAAGCCTCCCAAAGCGTAGTTGGGTTTTTTTAACCATCTTTGAAATTTATCTTCTTCATTATTAAATACTTCTAAACCGAAATCAACCAGTTCGGTAAGTAATAAAACAATTTCGCTGTCTCTACCATTGAGTAAGGATTTTTCCCTTCTTTTTTTGTTGTAGGTGGTTTGTGGTAAACCAAACAAGTATAAAACCTCCTTTATAGGAAGATTAATTCGCTTGCTGATTCCTTCAATTGATTCATATGGAATGCCTCTTCTAATGATGCTTACTCGTTCCAGTTTTGAGGTCCAAATGTATTCATTTCCTTCAGATAGGATGTGCCATTTTGGTTTTGAAATTCGATACGTTTTTGCTCGACTAATACTTTCTTGGGGATCAAAAGACTTCTTTTTTAGGTTCTCGTTTTCCATTTGAATTGTGTTTAGCGGTTTTTTTAAAAGATTTTCAAGAAAAGCATATATGCTACAAATGTACAACATATTTGTTTTTTTTGTTCAAAAATGAATTAAAATTTACTTTAAAGTAAATGCTCCAAAATGCCAAAGAATGCCCGAAGGATCGTGTAAAAAACATTCCTTTCCCCAGTCAAGATAGCGAATAGGAACTAATTTCGAAGTAGGATACTTTTCATTTAAACGCATAGTTACCAGCGATTCCCAGAGTTCTTCTACATCTTCAACTTCCATAAAAACCATTGTATTGTCAATCCAGTCTTTTACATAAGCATCTTGTAGATAGAAGCCAAAATTTGCGGTGCTGAAATAACTCATATTGCTAGAAAGAATACTTTCGTTGAAGCCCAGCTCTTTATAGAATTGTCTAGATTCCGTGTAGTTTTTTGAGCCAATAAAGGGGCGGATGGATTTGGTTTTTAAAGTCATTTTTTTGATATTAATGTGTTCCTCCTGGTTCATATATTAGTCTGATGAAGGCACTTAGTCTTTCGTTTTCTTTGCTAATTGGAATCCCCGTAACGATACCTATTAACAAGTCATCACTAACGCTAACACGCATTTGTGGATGTACAGTCATATCGAATTTGCCTTCGTGTATTTCTTTATTAAATTCAATGCCGATAAAATTACTAGTGCCAGGAATCATGTAATGGAAACTTGTGTTTATTTGCCATTCGATATCCAAATTATTGTTTTTGAAGGTTTGTTCGATAACAGGTCCTGTATATAGCAAAGAATGAAAATGGGTACCCCATCTTTTGGCTGCTACAAAAAACGGATTGAAGATCTGTCCTGTGAAAATCGTAGTCTTTCCATATTGATCAAATGGAGGTAATTCAAATTCGTGCATGTAAGCTATAGCTAAGGAAGTTTTGTTTTTTTCTGAAACATAGAATGAGTACTGTATGGCTAATTGTAAACTATTAATACTATTACTTGGGCGTTCTGAAAAACCTTGATTTGGGGAATAAAAGGTAAAAGGAACTTCTATTTCGAGTCCTAATCGGTCGATTACGGCCCATTCATATTCTACAAATCCAGAATAAGTGTCAAAACTAGTGTTGTCTGTAATTTGTGCTCCTACATTCCATTCTTTTTCTCCTTTTCGGGCACCTAAATCTCTAATTAAATCAATATAAAGAGGTTCTGCATGAAGCACTTTATCTGGATGTAATTTGTTTTCTACTGCTTCAATGTATAAACTGTCTTTTTCTTTTTTATTTTCATTTTGACAGATGACAATTGAGGGGTAGAGAATTGAAACTAAAACGATAAAATTTTTTTTCATTTGAATGAATTTATTTCCCTAGTTTAAAAATTTAGCCAAGTAGCTTTGGTTAGAGACAACTACTATGTATACTAGTCTATTTACTTTCCTGAAATAGTCTTTCCAACTTTTGATTTAAGATTCGAAACGCTTTTTCAGATATTCAATATTTGTTTTCATAATTATTTGTAATTGTTCCAAATCGATATCACTAAGTTTAGTAGCATACAAACAAGCTTTTCCTCTTTTGAATTTACCTAAACTTGTTAAAAGCGGTTCATGCTCTTCGAGTCCAGTAAAAACATACAGCGAAATCGCAGATTTTCTTGGAGAAAAACCCAGCAGAGGTGCAGTTCCCTCATGTCCGCTTTCGTATTTGTAGTGATATTTGCCAAAGCCAATGATTGATGCGCCCCACATTGTAGCTTGGCAACCAGAAACAGCCTGCATAATTTCAATTAATTTATGGCTGTCTTTTTTCTTTTGTTCTGAATCGGCAAATTTTTCAATAAAATCAGCCACATTTTGATCTGTTTCGATAGTTTTTTGCGCCATTTTCTTTAATATTAAGATAAAAAATAAAGTTAGCTTTTATTTTGTAGAAAAAACAAAAGCTAACTTATAATTAATTGAAAATAGGGTTGTTGTTTATTTTTTACCCAAAATTTTCTTTATGATGGTTACTACGAGTAGTGTAATTCCACCAAACACTAAGCCAAATAAAGGCTCTTTGATGAAGCTAGGTACTTGTGGTAGCACGTGATGTAAATAATCGATTTGGTGAGCAAAAATTCCACCAGCAACCATTATTAAAGCAATAGTCCCGATTACGGCTAAACTTTTAATGACTTTAGGTAAAGCGTTTACCAAGAAGCTTCCAATTTTGGTCAAAAAGCCATTCTCTTTGCTGCTTAGTTGCATTAGTTTGAATCCCATATCGTCCATACGAACAATTAACGCTACAATACCATACACACCGATAGTAGCAATAATCGCAACTATAGAAACTACTGCAATTTGTGTTGGGACTGATTTCTCTAAAACGGTACCTAAGGCAATAATTACGATCTCGACAGAGAGGATAAAATCTGTAACAATAGCGGCTTTTATTTTTCCTTTTTCTTGTGCAAGTATCTCTTCTTCGGTGAAAGACTGGGTTAATGAAATCTCAGCTTCGTGATGATGATGCGGAAAGAAATATTCATAAATTTTTTCTACTCCTTCATAGGCCAAGTAAAGACCTCCCAGAACTAAAATTACTTTGATAGCGATAGGAGAAAAAGCACTAAGCACAAAAGCTATTGGAAGAATGATTAGTTTGTTCAAAAACGAACCTTTAGTAATAGCCCACAATACGGGCAATTCTCTTGAAGAAACAAATCCTGAAGCTTTTTCGGCATTAACAGCTAGGTCGTCTCCTAAAATTCCTGCTGTTTTTTTGGTAGCAATTTTACTCATTGCTGCCACATCATCCATAATTGCTGCGATATCATCTAAAAGTGCAAAAAAACCTGACCCCATATATAATTGTTTAGTTTAGTGAAACTTATAGCTAAAGAGCTAATTTTATTTTTATTTTTTGTTCTTTAATTCAGCTAAACTACTACATTTTTGATTGAATTTCCATTCGATTTTGGATAAAGTTCACCTTTTTTTGAACCATTTTATTTTTTGTTTACAAATGATGAGGAGTATTATAGCTAATTATCTAGTTAGAAATTATAACAGGGAGAGAATTGATTTTCCTTTCTTTTAATGACAACTTTTTGATTATAAATCAGTTTTTAAATAAACCTAAAACACGGCAATTTTTCCAGTTTGTGCTTCACCCGTACTTGTTACTATTTTATAAACATAAACACCTACCGAATTGATTTTTAAATTGACTGTATTGGTTTTTGAAAGTAAAGGACAGGTCATCGTATTTTGACCATTTAGGCTGTATAAATAAAACATTGATGCCTCTTCTTTTTTGGCTTCCACGATTAACTCTTGATTTTTGTTCAATAAAGTAGGATACACAAAAAAGGAATCATTTCCGAGATAGTTAGTATCAAGAACAGAAGAACTTATGGTTTTATTAGTTTGCAATACTAAGTTGATTCTATATTTGTTGTTCCCTTTGGAAGGAGTTGGATCTATAAAAAAGAATTCTTTGGAATTGATATTATCAATTGTTGCAAGGATACTTTCTGTAGTATTGACAACTTTTATAAGTTCAATTTTTTTAATGTTGTATAAACTGAAAAGACTTGCTCTTATTTTTATTTTATCTTCTTCAAAAATTTCGGCAAAAGAGAATTCAAAGTAGCAATTTGAATTTGCAGGAAATTGTAAGGTAGCTTCGCTTTTTATTCCCTCGTTATTGCCGAGAAGAGGAGCAACAGTAATCGTTTTTTCATTGCTAAAAGTATAGGAAGTATTGGTGGTTTGGGTTTTGAATTGCATTTTATCCCCAATTAATTCATAAAGGTTAAACGCTACAACATTTTTAGGTTTTTTCCAAGTAATTTCGGTTGTACCATCACAAACCAAAGAGGTATTGATGTTTAAATCATAAGAGATTGTAAACGTTTCAGAAAGGTAATCGATTCCCCCAATGTTCATCTTTAATTTTGCTTTACTAAATCTTTGTTCAGATGGAGTAAATGTAAATTGTTTATTATCCAGAGCGATAGTATTGGCAATGATCTCCCAATTTTGTCCGTCATCATAACTAATGGATAATTGCCCAGTAGTACCCGTAAATGAGGATGTCCATTTGAAAGGAGATATCGTTCTTCCATCAAATGGGAAATTATCGTTTTGCAAAGGATAATTCCACTCAAAATGGTTGTTTACTTCGTATTCATAAGCAATGCTATACTCTTGAGAGATTGAAGCTAAGTTTTTACTACTGATTTTTATGGTATACCTTTCTGCGGTAGAGT
The DNA here is from genome assembly GCA_963509895.1 of uncultured Flavobacterium sp. Taxonomy (GTDB): domain Bacteria; phylum Bacteroidota; class Bacteroidia; order Flavobacteriales; family Flavobacteriaceae; genus Flavobacterium. The sequence goes on along the minus strand of CAUPCW010000062.1, from coordinate 11,779 downwards.
TTTCAACTACAATTTGTTCTATGTTGTTGATTTTATCTTTTCCTCTTGTTGCGGGTTGTTGTGGAGTCTCAGGATTAAGTATCCAAGGTAAATAAGTTGTATTGTTTGAGGCAATAAGTTCTAAATCAAGATCATTAATCAGACTAATATTGCTATTAATCGCTGCGGGTAAATCGTTCCAAACAATTGTTACTTTGAGGTTTTTAACGTTAGTCGGAATTGTTATAAAATGTGTATTGGTTTGATTTGAAGTTAAAGTCCCGTTGATTATTCTATTTTCGCTTATGGTTTTTAAGGCTTTATAGGCGTCAACATTTCCGTAACCATAATTAAAGTCAGGACCAATATTCCCTACATCATTGGCACTATTTATTATAATGGCTTTGGTTTGTGCATTGGTCAAAGCGACATTGTTTTTGGATTGATACTGTTGCTTCATAAGCGTTATCACTCCAGTAACTAGCGCTGTAGCGTTAGAAGTTCCTTGTGTGCTATAGGCAACAACTTCAGGTTTTACTCGCCCGTCGTATGCTGGACCTTTGGAGGAAAAGGACAAGATGTTTTCCTCTTGATCTAGACAGCCTATTACGATGCTATTCTTGGATTGTTTAAAATTTCCAGTAATAGATTTATAACCTTCGCTTCCTTTATTTCCTGATGAAAAACAATGAGTCAAATTGGGATTAAGAAACAGTTGTTCATCATAGGCATTGGCCAAAGAACCATAAAAGTTTTCAATCAAGGTACCATACGAATGATTCTGTGTGGTCGAACCTTGAAAAGTACTGATATCATCAGGAAATATTTTTAAGTAATCTGAGGATTGAATTTTTGCCTTTGGAGCAACACCTTTTCCTAAAACAGAACTATTGCCTAGGCCAGAAGCTATTGTTGCCATTGCGCTTGCATGACTTGATACACTTGTCGACTGCGTTGTTGAAAGAATATGTTTGTTCAACAAATCAATATCAGTCAAATCGAAGAAATCATCTTTGATAGATATAATTTGGTTGTCACCAGTTATCATTGGGAAGTAGGTATTAGCTTTGGTAACATTGTTGACAGTAAAATTTTGATCTACAATTTTGCTTTCTGTTTTAGGCTCAAATGACTCTTGAGTTACTGAAACAATACTATTGAAAGCTATGATTTGCATCATTTTATCAGTATTACTTCTTATGCTTACTAATTTATCATGTATAAATTCTATTGGTACAAGAGAAATTGATTTCAAATCATCGAGTAGAGATTTCATATCATCGGTGGCTATAATATACAGTTCTTCTTGCTGGTGTAAAGAAAAGTTCGAAGGTAGTTTCCAGAGATCGTTTGTTGTGAGCGTTTCCTTAGGTAATTTATTGGTTATTATACTTTTATTTTCAATGATACAAAAGCTATCGTCTAGTTTTTTTACCACTTTGTATTGGTGGAGATAAGCATTTTGCAAAGTTGATAAATTATATTTTTGGCATCTCTTTTCGTTGTTGGATTCTAAATATTGCTTCCATTTATCGAAGTTTTGAGAAAAGCAGATAGTTGTAACTAAAAAGAGAAGTAGGTAGGTGATTCGTGCTTTCATGTATGTTGGGACATTTTACATTTTTATTATATCAAATGAAAACTAAAAGTAAGAATTGGGGGCTTACATTTTTGATTACACAAAATGGATTATTATGATTTTATTGCATGCTTATTTAATGGGTTACCTTTTGTGTTTGAACCAAAGTTATTAAAATATTTGTAACATTATACTTATTGATTTTATTTCAATACTAAACCACAAGTTCCTTAGGGTTATTTTCTTATGAGGAAGAAAAATGGTTTTTCAATTTAATTTTTACTTTTCAGTATTTATCAAAAGCATGATTTACTCGATTTTATCGTTAATATTAGATATTTGGTATTTAATGGTCTGATTTTGATTTATTTACTCTCTTTTGCTTATTTTACTGATGTTTTGCTAATTTATTGATTAATATTTACTTAACTAAATCATAATGTTTTGTTAAATAATTTGTTTTTATAAGTTTTGTAATACTAAAAATATTTAGATTTGGGTATAATATTTTGGTAGAGCCCCCTCAAAATCAACCTATTAACTAACCTAAAAAAATTAACAAATGAGAAAATTAAAAACAATTTTCGCAGTGTCATTAGTTCTATTGACACTATTTTCTTGCAACAAAGAAGATGATAGTAATTCATTAAATCAAGAAGCTACTCAAATTACTCCAGAAATCTTGGGTAAAATTAGTTCACTTTCATTGAATAATAAAGATGTCAAAGTGGTTAAAAACACCCAACTAGACGGTTCTATAGAAGATGCCTTTTTGATCGAAGGAGATATTCTTATCACCAAAGCACAATTGGATAAAATGGATCTTCATGGTGGTATAACAACAGAGCAGTATCGTACTAATAACTTAGTGTCTGCACCAAGAACTATAAAAGTTGTTGGTCTTACAGGTACTGGAACTAGTGCTTTATCTACCAATATGCGTGCGGGATTACAGGCTGCAATAAATAGATATAATAGTCTAGGGTTGTCACTTACTTTTACGCTAACGTTTAGTTCTAGTACTACAGGTGCAAATATTGTAGTAAGAAGACAAACAGGTTCAGCAGGCGGGGTTGCTGGTTTTCCTACCGGAGGATTACCGTTTAACACTGTAACATTATATTCAGGATTGGATACCTATTCTACTGGGGTAAATGCACACGTTTCTGCGCATGAAATTGGGCATTGTATAGGTTTACGTCATACCGATTGGTTTAGTCGTCAAAGTTGTGGATCTAATCAGAGTGAAGGAACTGCAGGGGTTGGTGCCGTTTTAATTCCTGGAACTCCTTCTGGTTATGATGCTACATCTTACATGAGAGCTTGTTTTAGCGCAAGCGAAACAGGAGCGTTCAACAACAACGATAAAATAGCTCTAAACTATTTATATTAGAAATTGATTTGGGGCTTTACTAAATAGGAAAGGCTGTCTCACATTTTAGAGACAGCCTTTTTTATTTGAATATTTATAGAATAAATTACAATTTTTCATCAGTAGCACCAACTTCCTTGATTTGATCTAAGATGTTCGTTTGATTAGGGGAAATGTAATTTTTAGTTTCAATTGGAGTTTCTTTTTTGAAAAGAAGATCTAAGGCATTGTATAATTTTAATAAAACATCTCGGTCTTGTTTGTCTATTTCCACCGCACTATTAAAGTTAAAAATGTAATTATTAGAGTTACGAACTTCTACTTTTATGGTTTTGGGTGTGATTTTAAATTTAACAATGTCCATCTTTTTGGTCTTGATTATAAATAGAAAATATAAAAACTACATTTCTTTTGAAAGAAAAAACAAAAATACACGAATTTAAGTAGATTTTTAAATTCTTATTTTTGAATTATAAAAAAAAAACACCAATCTTTCGACTGGTGTTGTTGAATAACCCTGTCAGAGTTCAAAACTCTGACAGGGTTTAGTGGTAATCTTTGATTATTCTACCAACTCACTTTGATTTCTAAAAACGAGTTGGTTATCGAAGGCATCAATCAAAACGATGCTATCGGTGGTGATTTTGCCCGACAGAATTTCTTTCGATAACTCGTTGAGCACTTCACGCTGAATGACACGTTTTACAGGTCTGGCTCCAAATTGCGGATCGTAGCCTTTTTGTGATAAATAGCTTATCGCCTCGGGAGTTGCGTCCATGGTGATGCCTTGTTGTGCCAACATTTTGGTCACACTTTTCAATTGCAAGCCTACAATTTGAGCAATATTGGCATTGGTCAGCGGGGTAAACATCACGATTTCGTCGATACGGTTAATGAACTCAGGACGAACGGTTTGTTTTAGTAAGCCTAACACTTCTACTTTGGCAGCTTCGGTGGCGGCTTCTACGCTTCCCTTAAGGTTTTCAAATTTATCCTGAATAATTTGGCTTCCCATATTCGAGGTCATGATGATAATCGTGTTTTTGAAATCGGCCAAGCGTCCTTTATTGTCTGTTAATCGGCCTTCGTCCAACACTTGTAGCAAGATATTAAACGTGTCAGGATGTGCTTTTTCAATTTCGTCTAGTAGAATTACAGAATATGGTTTTCTTCGTACGGCCTCGGTCAATTGACCACCTTCGTCATAACCCACGTAGCCCGGAGGCGCTCCAACCAATCGGCTCACGCTGTGGCGTTCTTGGTATTCGCTCATGTCGATTCGGGTCATGGCATTTTCATCGTCGAATAGATATTCGGCTAAGGCTTTGGCCAACTCAGTTTTACCCACACCGGTAGTTCCTAAGAAAAGGAAGGTTCCCACGGGTTTTTTCATATCCTGTAAGCCCGCACGACTTCTGCGAACAGCATCACTCACCGCCTCGATAGCCTCTTCTTGCCCTACCACACGTTTGTGAAGCTCATCCTCTAATTTCAATAGTTTTTCGCGTTCTCCTTGTAGCATTTTCAGGACTGGAATTCCGGTCCATTTGGCTACGACTTCGGCAATATCCTCTCGAGTTACTTCTTCTTTAATTAAAGAAGTTCCGGATTGATTTTCCTGTAATTGATGGCTAAGAGTAGCTAATTTTTGTTGTGCTTCTTTGATTTTACCGTAACGAATTTCGGCTACTTTTCCGTAATCGCCTTCGCGTTCGGCGCGTTCGGCTTCGTGTTTGAAGTTTTCAATTTCGGTTTTAACCACTTGAATTTTATCTACCACATCTTTTTCAGATTTCCATTTGGCGAAAATTTCGTTGCGGTCTTCTTTTAAATTGGCCAAATCTAATCCTAAAACTTTTAGCTTGCTTTCGTCTTTTTCACGTTTAATGGCTTCGATTTCAATTTCTAGCTGCATGATTTTTCGATCAAGTGCGTCGAGTTCTTCTGGTTTGGAGTTGATTTCCATTCGTAATTTAGAAGCCGCTTCGTCCATCAAATCGATAGCCTTGTCTGGCAAAAATCGATTGGTAATGTAGCGTTGCGATAATTCCACCGAAGCGATGATGGCTTCATCTTTGATTTGTACTTGGTGGTGTGTTTCGTATTTTTCTTTGATGCCACGCAAAATCGAAATGGCGCTCTCAGTATCTGGTTCTTCTACCATTACTTTTTGGAAACGACGTTCTAATGCTTTGTCTTTTTCAAAGTATTTTTGGTATTCGTCCAAAGTGGTTGCCCCAATCGCACGCAATTCGCCTCGTGCCAAAGCTGGTTTCAAGATATTGGCAGCATCCATGGCGCCTTCGCCACCGCCAGCTCCTACGAGCGTGTGAATTTCGTCTATGAATAGCACAATATCACCTTCAGAAGCAATGACTTCTTTTACTACCGATTTCAAACGCTCTTCGAATTCTCCTTTGTATTTTGCACCTGCTATTAACGCTCCCATATCAAGAGAGAACACAATTTTGTTCTTTAAGTTTTCGGGCACATCGCCAGCTACGATTCGGTGTGCTAAACCTTCGGCAATAGCGGTTTTACCCACACCAGGTTCTCCCACGAGCATCGGATTGTTTTTGGTTCTACGAGTTAAAATTTGAAGGACACGACGAATTTCTTCGTCACGACCAATCACGGGATCTAATTTGCCGTTTTTGGCTAATTCGTTGAGGTTTTTGGCAAATTTGTTCAAGGAATTATAGGTTTCTTCTGCAGAAGCTGAGGTTACACGTTCCCCTTTACGCAATTCGTCTATGGCAGCTTTTAGTCCTTTTTCGGTTACGCCTTGATCTTTTAGGATTTGGGCAACTTTACTTTTAGAACCAAAAATAGCCAGTATTAAATGCTCAATACTAACGAATTCATCATTCATTTTTTTGGCAATACTTTCGGCTTCGTTGAGCGCTGTGTTCGCACTTCTAGATAATTGTATTTCACCACCCGTAACTTTAGGGAAATTTTGAATTTGACTATCCAAAATTTGAAGAAACAAAGGCACGTTAACGTTTAATTTTTTCAATAGAAAAGGCGCTACATTTTCGTCTACTTCAAAAATTGCCTTAAAAATATGTTCGTTTTCTATTTGTTGTTGCCCTAGGCTTTGCACCAATTGTTGGGAGTGCTGAATGGCCTCTTGGGATTTAATGGTAAATTTGTTACTATTCATGTCAGCCCCCTAACCCCCAAAGGGGGAATTCCTACTAGGGGTCAATAGGATTTTAATAATTTATTCCCAACTTTCACTTAGGTGAAAGAACTAAATTAGGTTATTATTTTTCCCCCTTTGGGGGTTAGGGGGCTTTTGCTTACTTTTGTTGAGAAAGCGTCAAATGGTATTCCAATATAAATTCACGGACATTTTGACTGTTTATTTTTGAATTTGAGTATTATTTAACGACAAAAAGACATAAAAAGAGACAAAATGAGCCTATTTAATTCCTTATTTGGTAGTTCAGAAGAAAAAAAAGAGCCGGTTAGTAAAGTCAATTGGATTCCGTTACAATTGATGGGACAATTAGACGAATTAACAGCACTTTCTCATGAAAAGCCTGTATTTATTTTCAAACACAGTACACGTTGTAGTATTAGTCGATTTGCTTTGAAGCAATTTGAAAACGATTTTGCTTTGCACGATGTTATGGATGCCTATTTCTTGGACTTGATTGCTTACCGTGAGATTTCGAATGAAATTGCTACTCGTTTTGGCGTGCAACATCAATCGCCTCAATTGATTTTGATAAAGGAAGGAAAAGCCATTTATGATGCCTCACATAGTGATATTGAAGTTGGGGTTTTGAAAGAGTACGTTTAATTTCTTTCTTGGATAATAAGTTATACTACTATTCACTAGACTGAAAAGTTCTTGATTTGATTATCAAAATAAATATATGACGACTATTGAAATAACAAAAGTAAAGCCTAATGAAATTGTTTCATTGCAAAAAATAGGGAGACAGACTTTTCAGGAGACTTTTTCTGATTCCAATTCTGAGGAAAATATGAAAAACTATTTGGAGCAAGGTTTTTCTGTAGAAAAGCTTACTTCGGAGTTACATAATAAAGATTCTGAGTTCTATTTTGCCACCCATGAAAATAAAATCATTGGGTATTTGAAAATCAATTTTGGTGATTCTCAGACCGAGTTGAAAGATAACAAAGCGCTTGAAATCGAACGTATTTATGTTGTAAATGCCTTTCACGGGAAGCGTGTGGGACAATTGCTTTATGATAAAGCCATAACTATTGCCAAGGAAAAAGGCGTTGAGTATGTATGGCTTGGTGTTTGGGAAGAAAATGTGAGAGCCATTCATTTTTATACAAAAAATGGTTTTGAACCCTTTGATAAACATATTTTTAAGTTAGGAGATGACGAGCAGACCGATATTATGATGAAAAAGAAATTTTAATTTAGATGCAGTAATTATTTTAGAATAAATTGTAAATTGTATGCCTTAACTTAAAATTTAGTCATATGAAATATAAATCACTTGTATTATGGTTGTTTTTTTTGATGATTATTCCTGGAGCTAAAGCTCAATTGTCAAAAAACTCTTTATTATCTTTATTGAATGACACAGGAATCGAAACAATTTCTACCTCACAAAAGAAAGAAATGGACGGATTAAACCGAAATTTAGTTACTGAGATTTACAAAGTTAATTCTGAGAGTAAGACAAAATCTGAAAGAGATTTAGCTATTGACAAAATCTTTGACAAAAGAGATAAAGACGTTGATAAACTTTTTGGTAAAGATGAAAAGTATCTAAAAAAATATAAAAAAGAATATCGAAAGCGAAGTAGATCTCTTCGAATGAAAGTTAAATTAGCCAAGTTGGTTTTGTAATTTTCAACTTATTTTATCCAATAATATCACATAGAGGGTTGTCCGAAAAGTATTGGACAGCCCTTTTTTTCTGCTAAAAAAGTAGAATACTTTTACAAATATATAACACAAGCGATTCTTAGCAAGGTGCTTTGACTTTTCGAATGGCTACTTGTGTTTGAATTGTTAACCAAGATTAGCTTGATTCTTTTAAAGCTATAAAATTTGTCAGCAGTTATTCACTTATAAAAAAAATGGCTTAATTCTACTATTAACAAAACCAACAAAATTGGCTTTCAACAAATGCTGTAATTAATACAATTAAGCGAAAATAATACAAGATTCAGAAATTATGTCAAGGTCTTCTTGTAAGGAGATAGTTTTGTGTCAAAATCATTTTTTGCATTAATAAGCAACCTTCATTTTCTCTTTTATCTCCTCTAAACACAAATTATTGATACTTCCTTCGTGCGTGTGTTGGGTGGCTTTTGGTGATTGGTAGGTGCCATTTTCTAATTGTTCTGCTACCGCTTTGTAGGCGTCTCTAAAAGGCATTCCAGCTACTACCATTTCGTTTAAAGTATCTACGGTAAATAAGTAATTGTATTTAGGGTCAGCTAGAATGTTGTCTTTAACCTTGATGTCTTTGATAGAGAAAATAGCAATATCCAAGCAGGCTTTTAGATTTTGTATAGCAGGAAACAATCCTTCTTTCAACAATTGAAATTCACGGTGATAGCCACTAGGAAGGTTGTTTGTGATTAAAGTGATTTCATAAGGTAAGGCTTGAATTTTATTGCATTTCCCACGGATTAATTCAAAAACATCGGGATTTTTTTTGTGGGGCATAATGCTCGACCCAGTCGTTAGATGTGCTGGCAAACTAATAAAATCAAAGTTTTGGCTCATATATAGACACACATCCATGGAGAATTTTGCTAAAGTCGCAGCCACGCTACTCATAGCAAAAGCGACTGTTTTTTCAGATTTTCCACGGCTCATTTGTGCTGCTACCGAATTGAATTTTAAAGTAGCAAAGCCTAATTCTTGAGTAGTAAAGGTTCGGTTGATAGGGAAGGAGCTACCATAACCTGCGGCAGAGCCTAACGGATTTTGATCTACCACTTTCAAGGCGGCATTCAACATTGTAATATCGTCTATCAAAGTTTCGGCATAAGCAGAAAACCACATACCAAAGGAAGATGGCATAGCGATTTGTAAATGCGTATAACCAGGTAACAGCACATTTTGATACTGTTCAGCCGATTCCATCAACAAATCGAATAGCGTTTTTACTTGCTCTTTGAGTGCTATAACAACGTCTTTTAAATACAAATTGACATCCACCAACACTTGGTCATTTCGAGAACGCGCTGTGTGTATTTTTTTTCCAGCGTCGCCTAGTTTTTCGGTCAATAAATATTCGATTTTAGAATGTACGTCTTCAAAACTGTCTTCGATTTCGAAATCTCCTTTTTCGATAGCTGTGATTATCTCTTGTAAGGCCAAAACTAAATCATCAGCTTCTGTTGCGTTTAGTAATCCTATTTGAGCCAACATTTTAGTGTGAGCGATAGAGCCTAAAGCATCGTATTTGGCCAAAACCAAATCCAATTCACGGTCATTTCCTACCGTAAAATGTTCGATTTGTTTGTCGGTTGGTATTCCTTTTTCCCAGAGTTTCATATTTTTTTTTATGATGCGTAGGGTCAGGTCGCGACCTGACCCTACAAATTAATTTTTTAAAAAATCTGTTAATATTTTAATGTACAATTCAATTCCTTCTTCGATTTCATTGATGTAAATAAATTCGTCTGCCGAGTGTGACCGCAGGGTTTCTCCTGGGCCAAGTTTTAACGACTGGCAACTCAATACCGATTGATCCGAAAGCGTAGGTGAGCCATATGTAGTTCGGCCTAAGGCAATCCCGGCTTGCACCAAAGGGTGCGAAACGGGAATAGATGAAGCATTTAAGTGCATAGATCGCGGCGTTACAACAACTTCTACTCCCAAATCTTTTACTCCCCCTTTTGGGGTTGAGGGGCTTACTGTGTCTAATATTTCCGCATTGGTATAACAATCGTTTACTCGAATATCGACTACCAAATGGCATTCAGCAGGCACTACATTGTGTTGTTTTCCAGCGTTGATTTGGGTTACCGTCATTTTTACAGGTCCTAAAACTGCTGATATTTTTTCGAATTGGTAACTGTTAAACCAACTGATGATTGGCATAGCATTGTATATCGGATTGTCAGGATTATGATGCGCTGCGTGGCTTGCGGTACCTTTTACGACTACATCCAAAACCAAAAGCCCTTTTTCGGCAATGGCGAGTTGCATTAAGGTTGGTTCGCCCACAATGGCACAATCAATTTCTGGTAAATGTTTTAGTACGCTATTCAACCCGTTTTTGCCACTGCTTTCTTCTTCTGCAGAAGCCACCATAACGAAATTGTAAGGCAAATTTTCTTGAGCATAAAAATGAACAAAAGTGGCCAATAAAGCCACTAAACAACCTCCAGCATCGTTACTGCCTAGACCAAATAATTTCCCGTCTTTTTCAATAGGTTCAAAAGGGTCGTTGGTATAGCCTTGGTTGGGTTTTACCGTATCGTGATGGGAGTTTAGTAAAAGGGTAGGTTTAGCCGCATCAAAATGTTGATTATACGCCCAAATATTATTGTTTTCCCGCTCAAAGGGAATGTTATTTTGCTGGAACCATTGTTCTATTAAAAGCGCAGTTTGTGCTTCTTCACTAGAAAAGGAAGGAGTTGCAATCAGTGCTTTTAGTAAGGCGATGGCTTCTTGTGTAAGGGTTGCTATGGTTTTCAAAATTTTTAATTTAACCCTTTCAAAGTTCTGAATTCTGAAAGGGTTGTTAGTAATCTATAATGTTATACTCGTACAAAGTACGTTGTTGTTTTTCAATAGTCTGTGATGCCCTATTTTTATTTTATGAACACCTTTGGACAAGCTGTTAAAGCAATTGTCTAGTTTTGGAATCATCCCTGAATGTATGGCGCCTTCTGTTTTTAATCGGTCATACAATTCTTTATTGATGTTTTCAATTACAGAAGTATCGTCTTCAGCATCATACAAAACCCCTGATTTTTCGAAGCAATACGTCAAAGTTACTTCAAATACTTCCGACAATGCAATGGCTAATTCACTAGCAATCGTATCAGCGTTTGTATTCAATAATTGTCCTTGTTTATTGTGTGTAATAGCACAAAAAACAGGGGTAATCTCGTTTTTTATCAATGTTTCAAGTAGCGGGGTGTTTACTTTTTGTACATCCCCCACAAAACCGTAATCGATAGTGGGATGAATTCTTTTGGTAGACTGAATCAAGTTGCCATCTGCGCCAGAAAAACCCATTGCATTAGTTCCATTTGCTTGTAATTGTGCTACAATATTTTTATTGATTTCGCCCGCATAAATCATAACCACAACGTCTAGCATAGGCTGGTCTGTGATGCGTCTTCCATCAATCATTTGAGGGACTAAACCAATACTTTTCGCCATTTTGGTAGCTGATTTTCCTCCGCCGTGCACCAACACTTTATAGCCTTCAATTTTTGAAAAATCGGCAATAAATTGTTGTAGTTCGGCTGGATTATCGATGATATTGCCACCGATTTTTACTATTGTTAGTTGTTCCATTATTTTGAATTAATACTCTAAACTTTTGGTTTTATTAGGCAATCTTTTCAGTATTTTTTGTAAAACCAATTGTGCCGAATAGGTTCTGTTATGAGCTTGCTGAATCACAATGGAGTTTTCGCTATCAATCACTTCATCGGCTACAATCACATTACGACGCACTGGAAGACAATGCATAAATTTGGCATTGTTCGTCAACTTCATTTTCTCAGCCGTAACGGTCCAATTTTCGTCTGTATTCGTCACTTTCCCGTAGTCGTTGTAATTGCTCCAGTTTTTGGCATAAATAAAATCAGCATTTTCAAAAGCTTTGTCCTGATTGTATTCAATTACCGAATCCTTGGTGATTTCAGGATTCAAT